>DASRZG010000494.1:0-3302 GCA_035686585.1 Phycisphaerae bacterium | reverse complement strand
CCCGGATTCGGCCGGCGTGCTGAGCGTTGGAGCGGCGTCGCTGCAGCGGGCTGACCATTTTCATGGCATGCGGCCTGACGTGGTCGAGCTGCTGCGGCGGATCGGCGCGGGCATCCTCCGCTGGCCCGGGGGCAACTTCGCCGGGTCGTACCGCTGGAAGGACGGCCTGCTGCCGGTCGACCAACGCGCCCCGCTGTGGGGGGCGGGCATCCTGCCGCACACCGACGGGATCGACGAGCACGAGATCGGCACGGACGAGTTCGTCGCCCTCTGCCGGGCGATCGGGGCCGAGCCGTGGATCACCATCAACATGTCCCTGGAAGGGCCGATCGACGCCGGGCAGTGGGTCCAGTACTGCAACGGCTCCGCCGACGGCGAATGGGGCCGGCTTCGCGCCGAACGGGGCCAGCCCGAGCCGTTTGGCGTCAAGTACTGGTCGCTGGGCAACGAGATGGGCTACGGGCACATGGGCGGGCCGAACGACCCCGACGGCTATGCGGCCATGGCCCGCGACTGCGCCCGGGCGATGAAGGCCGCCGATCCGTCCATCGTCCTGGTGGCCTCGGGCACGTGGGAAAAGGACGAGTGGTACCGGCGCGTCCTGGCGACGGTGGGCGACTGCTTCGACCACGTCTCCTATCACGAATACACCGATCTGGTTCGGGCGTACGAGGGGCCGGCGGGGGCGGAGGAATTCGCCCGGGTCGTCACCTCGCCCGACCGGACGGCCGGGATCCTCGCCGACATCCGCCGCCGGCTCGACGCCCACGCTCCGGGCGGGAAGACCGTCGGCATCTCCTTCGACGAGTGGAACGTGTGGTACGCGTGGTTCCGCCGCCCGGGCGTCCTGGAAGGCGTCCACACCGCCGCGATGGGCAACATGTTCTGCCGCGAGGGGCGGCGGCTGGGAATGACCCTCGGCGCCTACTTCGAGCCCGTCAACGAAGGCGCGATGCGCGTGAAACCCGACGGCTGCCATCTCACGCCGGCCGGGCGAGTCTTTGAGCTCTTCCGGGGCCACCACGGCAACGACCTGATCGAGACCGGCCCGCCCGCCGCCGACGGCCTGGACGTCGCCGCCTCCGTCGATCGGGGCGGGAGCAGGATCTTCCTCACCCTCGTCAACCGCGATCCCGGCGCCGCCCGGGCGGCCGAGATCAGGCTGAAGGGAATCGCCGCGATCGAGCAGGCCGGCGGGACGCTGCTGACCAGCCCCAACTGGCTGCCCGAGTCACGCTTCGACGTAGCGGAGCTGCCCGTAGAGCTCCTTGATCCCCACGCCCTGAACGCCTCCATCCCCCCGCACAGCGTCGCGGGGGTGTGGATACGATACGCCTAAGTCCGGACCCGTTCGTTTTCCGCGCTCCGGCGGGACGAGCCGGGCGGCTTGCCGTTCGGCGTCGTTGTCTTGTGTACAGTGTCCGACCCGTGGACGGCCCGCGAAACCGCAAGCGGGGTCCCCGCGCCCGTGACGCCCCCAATTGGAAATGGGAATTTGGAAATAGCCCGGGGCCTACTCCTCCATCCCCGCCAGCGGATCGTGCGGGAAGGGCTCCAGCGGGCAGCCTTCGCAGCGGGCGAGGGGGCGGCAGTACTGCTTGCCGACCGCCACGAACTGGGCGTGGAAGTCGTTGTACAGGTCCACCTCGGCCGGGAGGGCTTCCTCCAGGAGCTCCTTGACCGTCTCGTAGTCGCCGTCGACGTCGATCAGGTGGTGCCGCAGCAGGATCCGGCAGGTGTAGGCGTCGACGACGAAGGTGCACTTGCCGGCCGCGTACAGGATGATCGAATCGGCCGTCTCGCGACCGATGCCGTTGACGCCCAGCAGCTCCTCGCGCAGGGCCGAGACCGACCGGTCCAGAAACCCCGGCAGGTCGTCGCCCCAGTCGGCGTGGACGTGGGCGATGAAGTTCTTCAGCCGCCTGGCCTTGACGTTGAAATACCCCGCCGGCTTGATCATCGCCGCCAGCTCCGCCGCGTCGATCGCCGCCAGGGCGGGGATGCTGAGCTTGCCCGCCGCCCGCAGGTTGGCGATGGCCTTCTCGACGTTGGTCCAGTTGGTGTTCTGCGTCAGGATCGCCCCCACGCAAACTTCCAGCGGCGTCTGCCCCGGCCACCACTGCTGGTGCCCGAACCGCGCCCGCATGGCCTGGTACATCTCCATCAGCATCTCAGACGTTCGCGTCATGGCCCGGGCAGGATACCCGAATCCATCCCGACGATCCAAGGGTGGGGTGCGATGGCCGCATGGCGATTGCGATTGCGGATCTCGGATTGCGGACGCTCCCCGCGCGTAAAGACAGTCGCCCCCCAGCGGGAGCGGGGGGTTTACGACCTCGGGCAACGCGCGACGCAGACAGGGACAGACGCAACAGACGGTTCGACCCCTGCCACGCTTGACGCCACCGGCAGGCGGTCGTACCGTGCGGACATCGGCGGAACGCCACCCGGGATATCGGAAACTGCGGTGAACGACGGAGGCGGGTATGCACAGCAGGTGGAACATATGGATCGTGGCGGCGCTGGCGTGGGCGGCAGGGGGGTGTGAGGCCATGCCCGCCGACATCGCCGTGCCCGAAAACTACCGCCGCGTCTCCGTGGCCGATTTCGGCGCCATCCCCGACGACGGCAAGGACGACTCGGCCGCCGTGTCCAAGGCCCTGGCGGCGGCGGCCGAGCGGCCCGGGTCGGTGCTCGTGCTGCCCAAGGGGCGATACGACTTCGCCCACGACCGGCGCCCGGGGAGGAACATCTACCACTTCCCCGTCCACGGCGCCCGCGGGCTGGTGATCGACGGGCAAGGCTCGAAGCTGATCTTCCGCGGCAAGACCGCCCCGTTCTCCTTCACCGACTGTCAGGACGTGGCCGTGATGAACCTGACGATCGACTGGGAGGAGCCGATCTACTCGGCTGGGATCATCACCAAGTCCGCCCCGCGGAGCTTCGAGGTGGCGCTGGACGCCGAGTACACCGGCGAGGGCAAAGAGCGGATCGAGAACGTCATCGAATGGGACCCGCGGACGCACCTGCCGCTGGCCGGCGGGGCCGCCATCGGCGACCTGCCGGAGGCGCCGCACAAGAACATCCAGCCTCCCCGCAAGATCGGCCCCAAGACCCTCCGCGTCGATCTGAACGTCGACCGGAAGATGAGCGAGGGGGCCTACGTCGTGCTGGTCCACCAGAACTACGTGTACAACGCCTTCTCGGTGAACGAATCCCAGGGGGTGCGCTTCCAGGACGTGACGATCCACTACACCCCGGGGATGGCCTGCTTCTGCAGGCGGGCGACGGACCTGCTCTTC
>DASRZG010000493.1:0-2843 GCA_035686585.1 Phycisphaerae bacterium | reverse complement strand
AGACAACAGAGCGGTTCTCCTGCTGCTTCATCCCCTGCAGCGCCGCTTCTTCTTCTTCCACAATCTGCTTCATCCCCTGCATCGCCGTTTCTTCTTCCTCTTCTTCTGCTTCTACTCAATCCGTATCCCCTGCATCCCCTGCATCCCTGCTATAGCTTCTTCTTCTTCTTCTTCAATCCGCTTCATCCCCTGCATCCCCAAGAGCCGACGAAAGACGGTGGGGTGAGAACTGCTCCCGTTCGGGGGGGCTAGCCTGCTACAATCCCCAATCGGTCATGGCTGAGCTCACACCCGAAGGACGGCCCGAGCGCCCCCGGCCTCGGCGGCGGTGGTGGCAGCGCCTGGTGCGCGCGGCGGTGCTGGTCTGCGCCGTCGCGGTGGCGGCGTATGCGCTGCTGCCGGTGTGGGCGCCGAAGGGCTGGCTGGCCCGCCGGATCGCCCGCGGGCTGTCGGAACAGACCCGCTGCCCGGTCTCGATCGGCAGGCTCGGGCTTTCCTGGTCGGAGGGCGTGCGCCTGTTCGACATCCGGGTGGGCGATCATCCCGAAAGCGGCAGGGGCGACATGGTCGTGATCGGGGACATCCAGTGCGAGCTGGCGCCGTGGAAGATGCTCTTCGGCGGCGACGGGGCCGACGACGCCCTGTCGTGGGTCCGGCTGAACAAGGTCCATGTCAACGTGGCCGTGGATGAGAACGGCAACGCCAACCTGTCGGCGCTTCGCGGGGCGGAGTTTTCCGGGCCCCCGCCGCGGCGGGTGACGATCCGGGAGGTGACCGTCACGATCGAGTTGCCCGGGCAGGACAAGCGCCTCCGGCTGGACGTGTCGGACCTTCAGTACCGCTTGGGCCGGCTGGCGGGCGTGGGGCAGGTCACGATGTCGGCCGAGCTCGTCCAGGACGCCGAGCAGGCCCCGGTGAGCCTGGTGGCCTCGGTCGGCCGGGACGACCCGGTCGCGCGGTGCAGCTT
Source organism: Phycisphaerae bacterium (assembly GCA_035686585.1). Lineage (GTDB taxonomy): Bacteria > Planctomycetota > Phycisphaerae > SM23-33 > SM23-33 > DASRZG01. Next base: position 1,876 of record DASRZG010000493.1, on the reverse strand, counting down.
CCACTTCTCGAAGCTGGACCTGTCGCAGTTGTCGCTGGGCGGCGTGCCGGGCTTCCCGCTGAAGGAGCTGGGCGGGATCAGCTCGGGGCAGTTGGACTGCACGGTGGGCGCCGACGGCGTGGTGGAGGAGTTCCACTTCTCGGTGCGGGTGGAGTCGCTGGACGCCCGCCCCCGGTCGGGCCCGGCCCTGCCGGTGATCCAGCAGGCGGAGGTGACCCTGTCGGGCTCCTACGACTGGTACCCGCGGAAGCTGGTGCTGGACACGTTCCGCCTGAGGCTGCCGGGGGTGGACCTGACCGGCAAGGGCCGGATTCACCAGGCGGTGCTCACCGGCGGGTGGGAAGGCGTGGAATCGCTGGAGATGACCGGGCAGATCAACCCGCAGCGCATCGCCGCCCTGGTGCGGGGCCGCGCGGCGGCGTTGCCCGGGGGCGTGGGCGTCAACGGCGACGTGGGCGTCCGCCTGTCGCTTCGGGGCGACGAGGCCCAGATCGCCTCGAGCGTCCTGCTGGATGCCACGGCGGCGGAGATCCGCGTGGGCGACCGGCTGGCCAAGCCCGCGGGCAGGACGCTGTCGGCGGAGCTGCACGGGTCGGTCCAGCGCCGCACGTGGCATTTCGCGGTCGACCAGACGGAGCTGCAGGTGGGGGGCAATCACTTCCGCGGGGCCGGGGCGCTGCAGAACATCCGACGGCTGGCGGCCAAGTACGTCCGCGCCGACGAGCCGCTGGCGCCGTCGACGGTGCTGGCGGACGTGGCGGGACTGGACTGGCGCGGCTCGTGCGAGATCGAGGACCTGCCCGCCCTGCGCGATCTGCTGGGGTCGGAGGCCCTGGGGCGGGTGGAGCTGGTCGGCGGGCTGACGGGGCAGTGGTCCGTGGAGCACGCCGAGGGCACGCTGCTGCAGGGGATCGTGCGGGCGGGCCCGGAGTGCCGCCTGAACGTGGGGGGGCGGTTCATCAAGCCCAAGGGCAAGAGCCTGCGGGTGGAGTGGTCGAGCGACCTGTCGGCCGACCCGCCCCGGCTGGGGCGGGGCCGGCTGACCGCGTGGCTGGGGGAGGGCGTGCTGAGCGTGGATGACGCGTCGGTGACGCTCCAGGCGGCAGGGGAGGCGGGCGCCGAGGCGGTCCAGGTCCGCGTGGAGGGGCGATACTGGCTCCGCCATGTCGCCGAGCTGCTGGCGTGCATCCCGGCGGCGGGGGCCGGCGGCGTCGACGGGGCGGCCCGCGGGAATTTCCGGCTCGACCTGACCCCCGCGCTCACCCGCGCGTTCGCCTACTGCGACGCGACCCAACTGGCGCTGGCGGTCGGCGACCGCTTCGCCAAGCCCGCCGGCGAGCCGGCGCAGGTGACGGTCGACTTCCGCGCCGACACGACCCGCCGGGACGCGCGGAATCGCGTGGAGGTCTGGGTCAACGCCGGCGGGGCGCGGGTCGCGTGCGTGCTGTCCTGCGGCCCGGGGCCCGGGGCCGAGCCGGTCCGGCTGACGGGGCAGGCGCGGGTCGCCGACGCCGCCTGGCTGCTCCAGTGGTCGCCCGCGCTGCGCCGGGCGCTGAAGGACTACGACCTCGGCGGCGGGATGACCGCGGACTTTGACCTCCGCAGCGACGCCAACGGGCTGAGCGGGACGCTGTCCGCCGACGCGGACGACCTCCAGTTCCGGCTTCCCGGCTCCGGCGGCGCCAAGGCCCGCGGATCGGCCTTGCGGGTCCGCCTGGCCGGCAGGAGCGGCGGGGGCAAGGCGGTGATCGACCGCTTGGCGATGGACGTGGGCAAGTCGTCGCTGGTGGTCAACGGCACGATCGTGCCGGCGCCGAAGGGCGCGGCCCGGCCGATGGGAAGGTACTGGCCGCCGCCCGGAATCGCGACGGTGGAC
>DASRZG010000492.1:0-4102 GCA_035686585.1 Phycisphaerae bacterium | reverse complement strand
ACCGGACCCATCCGGTCAAGTCCCGCAGACCGGTCGCCTCCGGGCGGGTCTCGCCGACGCTGGCGGCCGGGACGGCGCTGGTCCTGCTGGCGGGTGCGGCGGCGCTGATCGCCGTCGAGAGCCGCCGCCTCCACGTCGCCGGGGCCCCCCTGGGCGGAATGGGCCTGACACTGTGGGCGGGGGCGTACCTGGCGCTGAACCTGGCGTACAGCTTCGGCCTGAAGGGCAGGCCCATCCTGGACGTGCTGATCGTGGCGATGGGGTTTGTCTTCCGGGCGATGGCGGGGGCGGCGGCGCTGAATGTGGCGGTGAGCACCTGGCTGGTGCTGTGCACGCTGACGCTGTGCCTGTTCATCGCCCTGGCCAAGCGTCGCAGCGAGATCGTGGTCCTCGGCCCCGACGCCGGCAAGACCCGGCGGGTCCACCAGTTCTACAGCTTGACCAACCTCGATCACATGCTGGCGGTCTCGGCGGGGCTGGCCATCGCCACCTACTGCCTGTACTGCACGTCGCCCCGCACGATCGCCAACCTCGGCTCCCCGCACATGATCTGGACGATCCCTCTGGTGATCTACGGCATGTTCCGCTACTACTGCCTGACCCTTCACGCCGGCGGCGACGACCCCATGCGCGTCCTCGGGCGCGACAAGGTCATGTGGCTGGTGGTGGCCGTCTGGATCCTCCTCGTCGCCGCCATCCTCACGTGGGGGCCGAGCCCGTACTTCCAGGGATTCATCTCCTGAGAACGGACACCATGGCCAAGCGCTATCCGCCCGACCATACCGGACCACGCCCGGGAACGAGCGCCGCCGGCTCCAGGCAACAATTCGTCCCCCGACGCTTCACTCCGGATTCCGCATGTCGATAGCTATAATGGACCCGGTGTTCATGACTGACGTGAGAGGAACCTGAACATGCCCGCCCAAGTTGCCATCGTTCGGACGCGTCCGGAGACCGTAATCCAGGACGTCCAGCGCGTCATGGAGCTGGCCGGGGTGGCCGGGGCCCTCGACGCGTCGAGGACGACCATCCTCAAGAACAACCTTTCCTGGCACCTGCTGTACCCCGGGGCCAACACCACGCCATGGCAGTTGGAGGGGGTCATCCTGGGCCTGCGGAAGGCGGGCCTGGCCGACCTGGTGTGCGTGGAGAACGAGACGGTCGTCACCAACGCCGCCCGCGGGGAGGTGCTCAACAAGCAGCGCCCCGTCTGCGAGCACTACGGCGTGCCCATCCGGTACAACTTCCGCAAGCAGGACATGACCTGGCAGGTCTACCGCCCCAAGGCCCCCATGCTGGTGCTGGACGATATCTTCCCCGAGGGCATCCGCATCCCCGATTATTTCCACGGCAAGAACGTGGTGCACCTGCCGACCACCAAGTGCCACATCTACACCAACGTCACCGGGTCGATGAAGAACGCCTTCGGCGGCCTGCTGTCCAACCGGCGGCACTACTGCCACAGCCGGATTCACGAAACGCTGGTGGACCTGCTGGCGATCCAGAAGGAGATCCACTCCGGCATCTTCACCGTCACCGACGGCACGACCGCCGGCAACGGCCCGGGGCCGCGAACGATGATCCCGATCGCCAAGGACGTGCTGCTGGCCTCGGCCGACTGTGTCGCCATCGACGCGGTCGCGGCGAAGATGATGGGCTTTGACCCGATGGGCCACCCGTTCATCCGGCTCGCCCACGAGCGGGGCCTGGGCGTGGGGCGCGTCAGCGAGATCGAGATCGTCGGCGATGCCGACGCGGCCGGGGAGAACTGGGGGTTCCGCACCGGCAACAACGCGGCCAGCCGGGTGGGCGCCCTGCTGTGGTTCGGGCCGCTCAGGTGGCTCCAGCGCTTGATGTTCCACACCCCGCTGGTCTACGTCTTCATCCTCGGCTCGGCCGTGTACCACGACCAGGTCTGGTACCGCCTCCGCGGGCGCAAGGTGGTCAACCGCTGGCTGGCGGAAAGCCCCTGGGGCCGGCTGTTCGCCGGGTACCAGCCCGGGCGGTAGAGTGGCCCGGCGGCGTTGTCCCGCGGTCACGACCCGCCGGGGGCGGACAGCTTCTCTACAAGCTTGGCGGCCTCGGATACCAAGCCGAAACGCCACTGCTGCATCTGCGCGGGGGACACCTGGGTGCTTCGCAGGCGGGCGAGATCGAAGGACGGGGTATTCCGGGCCGCGGCCAAGCGAATCTCGGTCAGGATCCTGTCCAACTCGCGGGGATCGACGTTCCGCTTACGCGCGGCCTCGGCCAGGGCCTCGCAACGGCGCGCCAGCCGGTAATCCGCCATGCCCTGGGCTATGTTCCCCATCGCCGCCGTGGTCAGCAGCTCCGCCCGCTCGTCGGGCACCAGCAGCCCTCGCCCGTCGAACCAGAAGGCGTTGTAGGCGGGGCGGGGCGGGACGATGTAGTCGGCGTAGGCCCCGTCGGCGCCGGCGCCCCAGCAGTAGAACCCCGTCGTGTAGGCGTCCGGGGTCCGGCACTGCACCGCCAGCACGGCCGAGGGGGCGTCCTTCCTCATGGCCGCGGCCAGTGACGGCAGGACGCCGTCGGGCGAGACGATCAGGGTATCCACCGCCGCGAACAGCTCGCCCCACGCCGCCTGGGAAGACTTCAGGACCGACGGCGACACGTACAGCGCGGGCCGGCCGCCGGCGGAGCGAACGGCCTGGACGATCCGGATCGTCTCGGCCAGATCGTCGGACCGGTACACCGAGCCGCAGAACAGGGCGTAGTCCTCGAACCGGGCCCTGGCGGCGGCCCGGCTCACTTCGCGGACCACCTCGGAGATCATCTCGCCATACCGCGTCGTGCCTGGCTGGGGTATGCCGGACTGGCTGAGCACGTTGGCCATGGAGATCAGGTTCCGCCCCCCGCCGCCCAGCCAGAGCCTGTTCTTAAGCGACTCGTTCAGGGCCGTCACGCTCAAGACGTGCTGCTTTCCGACCAGGGCCGGACCGGTCATCCCGCAGGCGGTCAGCCCGGACTCCGCGAGCTCCTTGAGGATCCTGCGGTCCTCCGCCGCCCTCCGGTCCGGGGGCATCATCTCGGCCAGGGAGTGGTAGGCGTGGAAGCTGTCGGGGGCGACCCGCACGCCGAACGTCACGCCGCCGGCAGGGAGAACGGACTCGGGGAAGTGGACCACGTCCACCTCCACGGGCACGGAGGCTTCCGAACCGTCCAGCAGGACCCGCACCGCCCCGCGGTAGGGCCCGGAGGGGGCCACGGCGGGAACGCTCACCTTGACGGCGAACCAGCACACCTCCTGCGCCCGCCGGTCCCGCAGCTCGCGCTGGGCCACAAACGGCTGGTAGTGCACGGCCGCCTCGTCCACCACGGGCACCGCTTCGAACGCGTCGACCCGGATCTGCCCGGGCTGAATCCCCGCCTGCTTCGGGCCGCGGAGCATGCCCGCCACCGCCCGCAGGGTTCGCCCGTCGCGGCAAGGCACGGCCACGAACGTCCCCATCCCGCTGCCGCCGGCCGTGGCGGCGATCTTCACCGCCTGCCCACTGTGCTCCGGAGCGCCCGCGTAGCCGCGCCACAGTGCCTCGTCGTCGGGAGGCACGAATACCATCAGCCCGGCCTTGGACTGCTCCTCGGTGGGCACCACGTCGCAACGCGGCGGCCGGCGGTCGGCCAGGACAAACTGCCGCCGGTACCGCTTCAGATCGGCCTCGATCCGCCCCACGTAGGCCCCGGCCGCCTCGGCCTGCCCGCCGGGTGCAAGGAGCATCGCCGCCAACTGGCAGTTGGCCAGCTCTACCCGGTTGGACCCGGACTGCCACCCGGCCTCCACCCGCGAGACCACCCGCGGCACGAAGGTCTCATCCAGCCACCGGGGCGTCCATGGCTCCCTCCGGCCGGTCAGCAAGGCCTCGGGCGTGAGCATCCGCGATGCGGCAGTCCTCTCATGGAGGGCGGTCTTGCCGTTGACCTTGACCATGTACTCCAGCGGCGCGGAGTACTCGCTGCTGTAGTGTGTCACCCACAACCACCCCCTTCCCGCCTGCCGGGGGCCGGTGACCATCACTGTTTCCATCGACCGGTAGGAGGGGATCCTGCCGGCGAAGTCCCCGGTGAGCGGGTCCGGGTGCCCCAC
>DASRZG010000491.1:0-2877 GCA_035686585.1 Phycisphaerae bacterium | reverse complement strand
GTCCGGCTGCCAGCCGGGCAGGGCCTCGACCACCAGGCTGCCGGCCGAGGATGGGGAGTTCGCCCACGCGGCCACGGCTTCCGTAACGTCGAGGCTGTTGAACCACGGGGCCTCGAGCTTCAGCGGCGTCGTCCGCCCGGTGCGGCCTGCCGGGTAGACCTTCGCGTCCACCAGGGCGTCATCGCCGGCGCCGGTGATGAGCTCACGCTCGACCAGCAGGGACGCCCGGTGGATCTTCGTGCCCTTGCCCAGGCCCAGCTCGATCTCGATCCGCCCCGGTCCGTCCTCCCCGGCCGGGGTAATGCGGATGGACTTGGGGTGGGCGGACAGCCCGTCCACCGACCACTGTTCGATGACCACCTCCGCGCCGGCGGCGGATGCCGCAAGCAGCACCGCCGCGGCGGCGCACCATGTCGTATGTCGCATTCCCATCTCCTTGTCCGAGGAGTTTGATGATCGGATCGGGCGTCGCAACACTCCGCCGGCTCCGCCGAAGGCGGGCCCAGGGTATCACTGAGCTTAAACAACCCGCCCTCCGCGTTGTACTCTCCAAATCCCGCTTTCCGGACTTCGGCGGACACTTGATCCGCGGGCCAAGCCGGAGATGATGGAATCGAACCCGTTCCACGACGGCGGGCCGCCGCGGCGGCCTGATGGAGACAACCATGGCGCGCATCTTCGGCGACACCGACATCCGCAACCTCAAGAAGGTCCTCCGATCCGGCCGGTTGGGCTGGCAGGAGGGAGGGATGGTCACGAAGCTGGACGAGGCCTTCGCGAAGTTCACGGGCGCCAAGTACGGCATCTGCCGCAACTCGGCGATGACGGGCCTGGCCCAGGCGGTGGCGATCAGCGGGGCCGGCTGCGGCGACGAGGTGATATGCGACCCGCTGGTGCACTTCGGCGGGGTGGCGGCGCTGAGCTTCAACTGCGTGCCGAAGTTCGTGGACGTCCGGCCCGACACATGGCTGATGGACCCCGCGGCGGTCGAGAAGGCGGTTACGAAGCACACCAAGGCCCTGATCGTGACGAACCTGTGGGGGCTGTGCGCGGAGTTGGACAAGCTGCGGGCGATCTGCCGGACCCGCGGCATCTTCATGATCGAGGACTGCGCCCACGTGATCGGCGCCCGCTGGAAGGGCAAGCACGCCGGCACGTTCGGCGACATCGGGGTCTTCAGCTTCCAGCAGGGCAAGCACATCTGCACCGGCGACGGGTGCGTGATGGTGACCAACCGCAAGGACCTCCACCACGCCCTGTACAACGAGTGGGCCTTCAAGGGCGAGAGCCCGTCGTTCCTGACGCTGAACTTCCGGATGAACGAGCTGACGGCCGCGGTGGGGCTGGCCCAGTTGGAGCGGTTCCCCAGGTACCTCACCGAGTACAACGCCAGCTTGGCCGTCTACAACGACGCCATCGCCGATTGCGACTGGCTGGTGAACCGGGCGGTGCCCAGGCAGGCGGAGCAGGCCGGGTACATCTGGGCGTGCCTGTGGGCGGGCGATCGGGTCGGGCTGAAGCTGGAGCGGTTCAAGGAGCTGCTGGCGGAAGAGGGGGCGCGGTTCGGCTTCCACTTCACGGAGCGGCCCGCCCAGCAGTTCGACATCTTCCGCAAGTCCACCGCCTACCACGTGCCGAATTGCCCCATCCGCTGCCCGTACTACAAGGGCGGCTACAGCCCCGCCCGCTGCGAAACGCCCGTGGCGGCCGACATCCTCAACCGCGTCATGACCGCCGGGCTGATCGAGCAGCCCCCCGCGAAGGTCCGGGCCAACGCCCGCAAGCTCCGCCGGGTCATCCGGCGGATGGAGGCGGAGGCATGAGCGAGCTGCGGTGCGGCGTGGCCGGGCTGGGCCGGGGCCGGCTGTTCGTGGACATCTTCGACCGGCTCGAAGGCTGCCGGACCGTCGCCGTGTGCGACGCCGACCCGCGCCGCCTGGCCGACTTCGCCCACCTCGCCGCCCACACCGACTACGACGCCTTCCTGGGCGAGGGGCTGGACGTGGTGGCGGTGATCACCCCCGGCCCCGTCCACGCCGACCAGTCCGTCCGCGCCCTCGACGCCGGCGCCCACGTGCTGTGCGAGACGCCGTGCGTGTACTCGGTCGAGGAGGCGTCCGCCGTCGTCGAGACCGTCCGCCGCACGGGCAGGAAGTACATGCTGGCCGAGGACTACATCTGGAGGGCCTGGGCGGCCGCCCTCATCGCCGCCGGCAGAAGAGGGGACTTCGGGCGCGTCCTCTACGCCGAGGGCGACTACACCCACGACTGCCGCGACATCATGCTGGCGGACGAAGGCGGTTTTGTGGCTTACGCCGACCGGGCGGACCATCCCGGTGCCAAAAGGACGTGGCGGGCGACGGACCTGCCGCCGATCCTCTACTGCTCCCACACCCTCGGGCCGCTGCTGACGATCCTGGACGACCGGGTGCGGTCCGTCATCGGCCTGTCGGCGGGCACGCACACGGCCCCGGAGCTGGGCACCATCGACCTGGAGGCCGCCCTGCTGGAAACGGCCGGCGGGTCGGTCCTCCGGCTGACCAACGGCTTCACCGTCGCCAGCCCCTTCAGCCTGTACTACAACCTCGTCGGCACGGCCGGGGCGGCCCGGGTGATTCACGACGGCAGGCTGTCCGTCCGCTGGCACAGCGAGAAGGGCCCCGCCGCGACGAGCGGCTGGACCGACATGCCCGGCGACCCGAAGGCCCGGCCCGACGGTCGCGACCCCGTCGAGGTGATGGTGGAGGAGTTCATCGACAGCATCGTCAACGACACCCCGCCCCCGGTGGACGTATACCGATCCATGGACTTCGTCCTGCCCGGCGTGCTCGCCCACCAGTCCGCCCTCCGCGGCGGGGTGAAGCTGGAGGTGCCGGA
>DASRZG010000490.1:0-2569 GCA_035686585.1 Phycisphaerae bacterium | reverse complement strand
GGCGATGGAAAAGGACCCCTCCAAGCGGTACCCGTCCGTCCAGGAGATGGTGGAGGCGATCCTGGGCGCCGAGCACGTGCGCACCAGCCTGTCGGTGTTCTCGCCTACCAGCTTGAGCGTTGTCGCCGGGAAGGTGGCCAGAGAGATTGCTCCGGCGGCGGGGGCGCGTCCGGCCTCGCCCGGTCCGCCGCCCCCGCCGGTCCGCGGGGGGCGGATAGGTCAGGAGATTCCGGCGGTCCGGCCTGTCGGCGGGCCTGGGGCGGGCTTCGACTCCCTCACGCCCGCCCAGCGCCGTTGGCTCGGACTGGTCATGACAGGCATCGCGGCCATCGGAGCGGGGCTGCTGGGTCGCGGCCATGGGTGGTTGGGCGACCCCGCTTGGCGCATGCTTCTGGTTTTCCTGATGACTTGGGGGGCGGTGGCGGGGGCCGGCATCGCGAGAAGAAGGCTGAATCTCCGGACCGAACCGCCCTTCCTCTGGCGCCTGGGCTTCGGCGGACTGGCGTGCATCCTGGGCACGGTTCCGGCGATTCTGCTTGCGGCAGGGCTTTCCAGCATGCCGGGCCAAGAGGCGCGGTTCGGCAGTTGGGACCATCTTGCCGGCACGGTCCTCGCCGTGTGCGCTGGGCTGTTCCTGTTGAGCTGGCGAGAGATGACCGCGCCGACCCGCAAGGCGCGCGTCGTGCTGAGACATGCGATCGTGGCCGCGGTGATGGGACTGATCTTTGCGGCGGTGTTTGACGGGGGGATGGCAATGGCGGTCGGGGTCTTGGTCGGGGTGGCGCTGACGGTGCAGGTGATGAGCCCGCTCGGCGGCCAGCTGCCGGGCTCGCCGCCGGGCGAACCGGTCCCGCCGCATGTTCCCGCCGCCGCCCCGCCGATCTATGCATCGCCCTACAAGCGCCTGTGGGCGATGGTGCTGGGGGCCGGGTGGTTCCCGGGATTCGGCGGGCTCCACCGGTTCTACGTGGGCAAGATCGGCACGGGGGTGCTCTGGCTGCTGACCTGGGGGCTGCTGGGGATCGGGCAGTTGGTCGACATGATCCTGATCCTCTCCGGGCGGTTCCGGGACCGCTACGGCCGGCCCCTGATCGTATGGGAAAGCATGGAAGAGCTTGGGCGCCCGGGCGCCGCCGCGGGCGCCGGGCCCGAACGGGCCGTCACGGGGTGGCTTCCCGGGACGGTCCCGCCGGGAGCCGTCGGCCCGGGCTGGATGGCCATGATCCTCTCGGCCGTGGGGGGCCTGCTGATGTTCCTGGGCGTCCTGATCGGACTGGCGTTCGCGGTGAACCTTCCGGCGATCATTGTGGCCGGGCTGCCCGACCCGCAGCTCACTCGCGAGCTCGAGCGGGAGTTCTTCGGATATCCCGGGTGGCCGGGCCTGGTGGACCGCATCGCCGTGCTGGTTACGGTGGTCGTGATGCTCCTGGCGGCCGTGATCATGGTCTTCGCGCGAAGGCGTTCGGGGCTTGGCTCGATGGTGCGGGCGGCCTTGGGCGCGTTTGGGCTGCTGATGGCCGTCTACTCCCTGCGGGCCGCCTTGGCAGCCATCGACTGGTCGGCCATCGCCGAGAAGATTCGCCCGCATCAGACCGGACAGGCGATTGAGCTGCTGTTTGCGCAGGTGCGGGAGGCGCCGGCGATCCTGGCGGGCGTGCTGCTGCTGGCCTCGATCATCGTGCTGTGCTGGCCGGCGGAGCGCCGTATCGCCCCGGCGGTGCCGGAAGCGAGGGAAGGAGCGTAAGACATGCTCAGGTTCGGGATTGCACTATGGGCGCTCGTGGCGGGCCTGCTGCTGGTCGCGGGGTTCTTCGCCCTGGCGGTCCGGCGAAGGAAGGCCGCCGGCTGGGTGCTGGTCTGCGTTGCCGTGGTCGCAGTGATGCTGTTTGCTGCCCAGCGGTCGGGGAATTCCCACCGTTTCGTCGAGCAGCAGCCTGCCAGAGTCGATGTCTCTCGCCCGCGGATGCCCGGGGGACAGGATCGTAGCGACAGGACCCGACCGGACAGAGCGGCGCCGGTGTATCCCTCCGACAGGGCCCCCTTCCTGGCCGACGTGTATCCCTCGCCCGAGCTTGCCGCCGAGGCGATGGCGACCGACCTCGCGCGCCGCTTCGAGGTCATCCCGGCCGGGCACGCGGTGGCGGTCCCGCGTGTCCGTGTGACGGGCACGGCCTCGAAGGAGCTTCAGGATCGCATCGAGAGGCTCGTCCGCCGGACCGCACGGGTCCTGGTGGCCGTGACAGGCAAAGGCCCGGCCTCGACGACGCAGCCGGAGGAGGCGACGATACTGTGCGAGGTGGATTGCGAGTCCGGTGACAAGGGGACGATCGAGATCATCGTGGACGATGCGGACGGCCGGACCTCGCGTTCTGCAAGATTCGTCCGGAAGCCATGGGCGGCCGACTTTACGGGTTTTGTCGGCGAGTCCTCCCCAGGCTGCCACTGGATCCTCTCGCAGTCCGACATGTCCTGCATCAACCCGCAGGAGGCCGAGCGGGCCGCCCGTCGCGATGCCGCACAGCGCCTCCTGGACCCCGTCTACCAGTCCGTCCGGCGCCAGATGGCCTCC
>DASRZG010000489.1:0-15785 GCA_035686585.1 Phycisphaerae bacterium | reverse complement strand
TGGCCCATGCAGCAGACGGTGTTCCGCGTGGACATGTGGGCGTCGTGGTCGGAGGTGATCAGCATCCCGGCCGCCAGCAGGTTGTCGATGCCCGCCACCCGCAGGCTGCGATACGGAACGCCGTACGTCCCGCCGTCGCGGATCTGGAGGCGCGGGGCCGAGTCGTGGAAGCCGTACACCATCACCTCGTCCTCGAAGTGCCGCCCCTCCAGCACGTCGTCGCGGGTGATGTCATAGTCGCATTCGACGCACCGCCCGCGGCGAATGCACAGCGACGGGCTCGTCCGGGCGATGAACGCCTTCTCGCATCCCGGGACGAACCGGCGGAACAGCTCGGCCGCCTTCTCCTGCCGCCGGCGAAGCTCCAGCTCGGCCTTGGCGGCCTCGTCGCGGCTGGTGGGGCTGACGGGCATCTTGAAGTTGAGCTTGACGAACATGAAGTAGTCGTCGTGGACGGTGGTGACGACCAGCGACATGCCGATGGCGCGGGCGGCTTCGACGAACTCCGCCGGAAGCCGGTCCGCCCGGGCGTTGAGGCGGACGATCCGCCCGTCGGCCCCGCCGCGGCGGCCCTCGCTGTACTCGGTGACCGCGCCGTGGGCGTCGAGGAACCGGTGGTACTTCTCCACGCTGACCCCCGCCAGGCCGATGCTGTTGGCGACGGCGTGGTCGTTGGGCTCGGTGTATCGGGCGCCCGCGAACGCGGCCAGGTCGCCGTAGCCGGTGCAGTCCACGAAGGCGCGGGCGAAGAAGGCCTCCCGGCCGTCGCGGCTCTCGACGGTGGCGCCCTCGATCCGCCGCCCGTCCATGATCGCCCCGACCAGCAGCGTGTTGACGAACACGTCCACGCCGGCCTCGACGAGCATCTCGAAGGTGACCAGCTTGTACAGCTCGGTGTCGATGGCGGTGCAGACGGAGTCGTAGTCGTATCCCGCCAGCATCTCGGCGTGCCCGCTGGTGCCGCCGCGTTCGGTGAGCCGGTCGACGATCTCCAGGGCGATTCCCTTGACCACCTGCCGCTTCGGGACGCCGGGGAAGGCCTTCCAGAGGTTATAGAAGCTGTGCAGGGCCGTGCCGCCCTCGACGACCGTGCCGCCGGGATAACCCTTGGCCTCGACCAGGGCGACCTTGGCGCCCTGCCGAGCGGCCGCGATGGCCGCCACGACGCCGGCCGTGCCGGCGCCGGCGATCACGACGTCGAACTCACGGACCGGAAGGCGTCTGGGTGGTTCCTCGTAGTGCATTGGTACCTATGAACTTGCCGCAATCTTGTCCTTCAGGGCCTGGTAGCCCAGGTGGGCGATCAGGTAGTCCAGCAGGACGCAGGCGGTGTAGTTCTCGGCCACGGGCCAGATCCGGCCGACGATGGTCGGGTCCCGGCGGGTGATCGCGGCCAGTTGCGTGTTCTGGAGCGTGTACTTGTCGATGGTCTGCTGGGGCTTGTCGATGGTCGGCGTGGGCTTGACGGCGAGGCGCGCCACGATCGGCTGGCCGGTGGTCAGCCCGCCGGTGATCCCGCCGGCGTTGTTGGACTGGAACACCACCTTCCCGCCCTCGCTCCGCATGGCGTCGTTGGACTGGATGCCGGTCATGTCCTTGACGGCGAAGCCCGCCCCCACCTCCACGCCCTTGACCGCGCCGATGCCGAGCATCCGTCCCAGCTCCCCGTCGAGCTTGCGGAAGACCGGCTCGCCCATCCCGACCGGAACGCCGGTGGCCACCACCTCCACCACCCCGCCGCACGAGTCGCCCGTGGCCGAGATCCGGTTGGCCGCCTCCAGCATCGCCTGGGCGGCGTCCACGTCCGGACAATTGACGATCGCGTGCACGCCGTACTTCTGGCGGACTGCGGCCGGGGAGAGCTTCGGCGCCTTGGAGCGGATCTCGTCGATCTGCTTCTCCACCTCGGCCAGCACCGCCATCTTCTCCAGGTACCGCATCTGGGGCGTGATCCGCCCGCCGACGTAGATCTGCTGGTAGAACGGGTCGAGGTCGCGGCGCATCCGCTTGTAGGCGTCGCTCGCCCTCAGGGCCTCCTCCGGCGCCACCTCGCCGCAGCGTACGCCGGCGATCTCCCGGATGTAGGAGAACACCTCGATGCCGAAGGCCTTGAGGGCCTTCTTGGCGACGTACCCGGCCGCGACGATGGTGCAGGTGTACCGCCCGCTGAACAGGCCCGCCCCGATGGCGTCGTCGTCCGGGCCGTATTTCCGGAAGGAGGCATAGGAGGCGTGCCCGGGACGCGGGGTCCGGTTGGTGTCCTGGTACTGCTTCATGTGGATGAAGTGCCGGTCGAGGTTGGGGATCAGGATCGACAGCGGCGTGCCGTTGGTGTGGTGGCGGTTGCCGGCGTTCTCGACGGTGTCGGCGGCGTTGAGGCCGGTGTAGACGATCGGCAGGTCCGGCTCCTTGCGGGGCGAGGACAGCTCGTCGGCGCCGGGCTTGCGGAGCAGCAGGTCGCCGTAGATCTCCTGCTCGGTCAGCAGCATCCCCGGCGGGACGCCCTGCAGGACGGCCAGCAGCCCGTCCTGGTACGACCCGCCCGCGACCGTAACCTGAAAGCACGTGCCCAGGTGGCAGCCCATCATGTGCGGTCACTCCTTCTTCGATATCCCGCCCGCGCGGCGAGGCGGCGCCGCCCGCCGGTGGCGCCCCGGGACCGAGGCCCGGGACGGTTGCCGACAAAGAAAAAGCCGGAAACGGCCTTCGTCAGGACCCGTTCGCCGGCCCACTGCCGCCAGGGGAGCGCCCGGCCGCTTTCGGTCCGTCTGCCCACGAAGCGGAGCGGCGCTAGCGCTAGAAAGTACAGGCCGAGAAGGACCGCGGTCAAGGGAGTTTTGGGGTCGGTCGGTCCGGCCCGTCGCCGGTTCGCCGTGCCGCCCTTCCAGTGGCCCGGGGCCGCACAGGCGGCCGGGGGGGAAACGGCTACTCCTCGCTGTAGGAGGGGAACCGGGCGACCAGTTTCCGGGTGGCTTCGCCGATGCCCGGGGTCTCGCCCCGGTACCGGGACCGGTCGACGGTGATCCGGGAGTTGTTCTTGAGGATCAGCCCCTCGCCGCCCAGCACGATGATGCTGCCGTACACGGTCCCCTCGAGGTTGTTCTTGGCGACGATCTTCTGGGCGGCGATGGTGCCGGCGATGGTGGTGAAGTTGTTTTTGAACTCCAGCAGAAACCCCGGCAGCAGGAAGGCGGACCCGCCCATGGTCCGGAGCGTGCCGAACTGCGGGTCGACCGGAAGCTCGTCCAGGCCGTGGACGGTCAGGTTGTTCTTGAAGTAGACCGAGTGGTCCGCCAGGGACGCACCGGGCGCGGGGGCTTGGGAGACGATCACGCCGGTCAGCATGACGTTGTTGCTGAAGACCACGTTGTTGGGGGCCTCGATGTACATCACCCCCTGGATCGCCACGTTGTTGCCGAATTCCGGGTTCGTGCCCGCCCGCACGCGGATGTTGGTGAAGGTCCCGCCGGAAAAGTCCGTGCCGGAGTCCACGATGTGGGTCGCGAACGGCTCGAAGACGGACGTGTCGATCCGCGGACTGGGCAGGATGTCGGTGTGGCAGATCTGCCCACCCACGGTGGCCCCCACGTTCACCGTCGCGTCCGGCTCGTAGGTGATCACGTCGCCGTCGATGCTCCCGCTGGCGATTGAGATCGCGACCCCGTTGGCGGCCGAGAACAAGCAGGCCTCCGAGGGGTCGTTGGCCCCGTAGTAGCCGAAGTTCTGCTCGATCGTAACGGGCCCCTTGGCGTAGATCCCGTACCCGAAGGCCCCGCCCGTGCCGGGCGAGAACTCGACGCTGACCACGCGCTGGAGCCGGCCGCCCGGGGCGTCGACGGAGGCCGCCCGGCCCACGACCCGCAGCCGAAGGGCATCGGCCCCCGCCACCGTGATCTCGGCGATGAAGCTGCCGCCGCCGTCCATGGCGACCGAGGGCACCGAGATGGTCGCGCCGTTGCAGGTGACGGTTTGCCCCTGGAGGTTGGCGCTGCCGTTCAACCGGCCGGCCAGCGCCGTCGCCAGGGAGCTCAGCATCTCCTGGCCCGTCTGCCCGCTCGGCAACGACGTGGACTCGATCAGGTAGGTGCAGAACCCCAGGCCGCTCTCCGCCGCCAGGCGGGCGTCGCCCGCGACGCGGAAGTTGTGGCTGGCTTGCAGGCTCAGGTCCCCCGCCGCGGCGAAGACCACCGCCAGCACGGAAAAGACGCTCAGCAGCACCAGCGCCAGCGCCAGCGCGACCCCGCGGCGACCTCGCCTTCCCACGCGATGCGGCATTGGCCCGTCCGGCATCTCCATCCTCCTGCTTCCATCGGCTGGAGTGATCCTCGACCGGCCCCCCGGGCCGTCGGCGCAGTCTCCCTGCGTCGACACGCTGCCCGGCCTGTGGTCAATCCCGCTTAGGGGGAGTATACGATTCGCCCGCCGGTCCGGCCGGTCTTGGGTCCCCAAAACCGCCAGCGCCTGCTCCGGCGCGATACCTGTTTAGCCGCGACTCAAAGGGGAGCGCGTCCCTCGCCGGAGCATGTGCTTTCGCATGTGCCGGGCTTTCCTATTGGGGTCGCCCCGGAAGGCGCCGCGCGGAAAGTGCGGGTGCATGCCAAGGCACAGTGTGCGGGAACGGACGCGCTCCCCTCCGGGTCGCGGCTAAACAATTGCCGCCGGCTCATTCCCCGCGACCGTCCTTGCCGGTCTGCGCCAGGTACAGGCTGTAGCTCCAGTTGCCCAGCTCGCGGAGGCTGCGGGCGGCCAGGCCGGGTGGGCCTGACATCTGGTGGAGGCGGTCCAGGAAGACCTTCTCGCCGGTCAGCTCGTAGTACCACGCCAGCGGGCTGCCCATGTAGAAGGCGGCGCTGCCGGAGGTCACGGGCACGTCGAGCATCTCCTTGGCGCCCCGCTCCCGCAGGCCGACGAAGAAGGCCGGCGAGTTGGCCTTGTCGTCCCACGCCTTGGTGGCGATCCATCGGCCCACGCGGGCGTAGACTCCCTTCATCACCTCCGCGTCGGCGCGGGTGTCGGGGGCGTCGAGCATCTTGACCACGCACCGGGCCCCGTCGGCCATAATGCCGCCCTCCTCCCAGGCGGTGGTGAAGTCGTACTTGCCCTGGAAGGCCTTGGGGTTGGCCCCGCGGAACGTGACGTTGCCGGCCGGCATCTGGGCCTTGGCCCGCACGGCCACGTCCGCCTTGGCGACCTCGATGCAGTCGGCGCGGATGATCGGGTCCTTGCTGAGGCAGTGGGCCCAGCCCAGCGAGTGCGTCACCCACCCGTGGGCTCGGTCCATGCCGATCCCCTCGCCGGGATGCTTGTCCACGTGCTGGCGGGACGTCAGCAGCGACCCCCACCCGCTGAAGGTCTTCATGGTGCGGATCGGGTAGAGGTTGCGCTTCCAGCAGGCCTGCGAGCCCAGCGTGACCAGGCGGTCGCGGTTGACGGGGTCGCACCCCAGATACGCGGCCGGCTCGGCGTCGAAGACGCGCGAAAGGTGCTGATCGTCGTGGTTGTTGTATCGCAGCAGGGCCGCCGCCTCGGGGGCCAGCAGGCCGGCCTCCTGGACGTGCTTGGCCTGTGTGACGGCGGCCGGGTCGGCGGGCTTGAGGATCGGGTAGCCTCGGGTGGTGTACGGAACGTCCAGGTACTTCTCGCCGCCCTCCTCCACCACGCGCCGGCTGTGGGTGTAGGGATGCCCGTCGTCGTGGAACAGGTGGACGCGCTGGCGGTCGAAGTTGCGGTCGGCCAGCAGGACGTGCATCTGGATCAGCCCGTTGTGGCCCGTCAGGGCGGCGCGGACGCCGAAGACGTAGTGGACGCCCTGCCCCCCGGTCATGCCGCCGTAGCCGACCCCCGCCGGCATGGCATGGCCCATGGTGCGGGACCGGGGCGCGGGCTTCTCGCGCATGTAGGTCAGGTCCCAGCCCAGCGTCCCGCTGGCCAGGCGGCCCTGGACGTCCTTGCCCGCGCGGTCGAAGGCGTCCTGCTCCACCGCCAGCGGCATGGGGTACTTGTTGGACCCGTACCGCGCGGTCGCGGGGTTGGACCAACTGAACAGCCCCTCCCCCGGGACGGGCACGAACAGCGGCGCGTGGTCGTCGAACTCTTTTGCACGCTTCTCGGCGCCCGGGGCGTACAGGACGCCCCGCAGCACGGCCGCGGAGCCGTAGGGCATCACGTAGACCTTGCCGTCCGGGTGCGGCGGCGGGCAGGAGAGCCAGGTGATGTCCCCTTCGACGGCGGATTTGCCCTCCGCCGCCGGGGAATACTCCTGCCGCCACACCGCCAGCGCCGCCGGCTGGGCGACGCCCACGCGGATCTGCCGGTAGAACACGTCCCCGTTGGGCCGGTCGATCGTGCCGTTGTGGATCATCAGCGCCAGCGAGGCGAAGTCCTCGCCGGCGAAGGTGGTCAGGTAGGCCCGGACGACCAGGAATCGCTCCAGGGCCGGCTTGTCTTCGGGCGCCGTCCCGACGAGGGTCAGGACGGAACGATACACCCGCTCGACCATCACCGCCCCGGCCTGGCGTGTCTCAAGCAGGGCCTTGGGGTCCAGGACATCGGCCTGGTAGCGGTTGCCGTAGCAGTCCACGGCCTCGACCAGGACGGGGGTGTCGCCGCGGAGGATGCCGGCCAGCGCCTCCCCGGGCGCCGCGGGCCGGGCCTTGGCGTCAGCGGCCGCATCGCCCTGGACCACCTCGAACTCGCTGGGTGCGCCGGCCGGCAGGTCGGCCCGGAAGGCCAGTTGGATCACCTCGGGGCTGCCGACGGGGAACCGCTCGCTGGCGCCCGGGTAGGTGGACATCACGCTCACCTGGGCCGGGGCGGCCTTGCCGCCGACCCGCACGCCGATGGCCTCCAGGGGCTTGCCGTACCCAGCCGGTAGGGGCAGCGCGCCGCGGACCACGGCGTTGGCCATGGGGTCGGAGCCGGCATTGTGGACCTTGATCCTCGCGATCACGCCCTGGTCGGCGGCGGCGGTGCAGCACGCCATGCCGATGATCAGCACGCTGGAGATGTGGGTAAACCTGCTTTTCATGTCTTCCTCGTTGCGGGTGTCACACGCCAACTCGTTTAGCCGCGACCCGCAGGGGAGCGCGTTCAGTCCCGCACACTGAACCTTGGCATGCATCCGCACCTTCCCCCGGGCAAGCGGCCGGGGCCGTACTACACACAACGTCCCATGTGCTTGAACCCTTCAGCTTTCGTGTGGTAGCGGTACGAGACTCAGCGCTGTTCAGGCGCGACCCGGAGGGGGTGGTCCGGGGCATGCGAAGGCACGTGGTGCGGGGGCGGACGCGCTCCCCTACGGGTCGCGGCTAAACGGGGGAGGGGTGGTTGCGGTGAGGGGCTGGCCGTTGGGCGTCTCGCCCATCTGCATGCGGTACATGCGGGCGTACCAGTCGTCGCGGGCCATGAGCTGGTTGTGGGTCCCCTGCTCGGTCGCGCGCCCGTCGCGGATGACCAGGATCTGGTCGGCGTTGCGGACCATCGACAGCCGGTGCGAGACGATCACGGAGGTCCGCCCCTCGGTGAGCCGCTCGAGGGCGGCCTGGATGAGGGCCTCGCTCTCCGGCTCGACGGCGGACGTGGCCTCGTCCAGCAGCAGGATGCGCGGGTTGGCCAGGAAGGCCCGGGCGATGCAGATCCGCTGCTTCTGCCCGCCGGAGAGCTTCACGCCCCGCTCGCCGACGACCGTGTCGTACCCGTCGAGGCACGCCTCGATGAACTCGTGGGCGTTGGCCTGGCGGGCGGCCTCGAAGATCTCCTCGTCGGTCGCCTCCAGCCGGCCGAAGAGGATGTTCTCGCGGATCGTCTCGTTGAACAGGAACGGGTCCTGCGAGACCAGCGCCATCTGGCGCCGCAGCGAGGCCTGACTCACCCGGCGGAGGTCGTGGCCGTCGATGCGGACGTAGCCCGCCTGGGGGTCGTAGAGCCGCATCAGCAGCCCCAGCAGCGTGCTCTTGCCGGCGCCGCTGGGCCCGACGACGCCGAGCGCCTGGCCGGGGTCCACGCGGACGCTGAAGTCGGTGAGGACGTGCTCGTGGTCGTCGTTGTAGGCGAAGCTGACGTTCTCGAAGGAGATGGCGCCTTCGACGCGGTCGAGCTCGACCGCGTCGGGGGCGTCGGCGATCTCGACGGGGTGGTCCATGACGGCGAAGACGCGGTCGGCCGCGGCGGCGGAGCGCTGCACCCGGTCGTTGACCCGCGCCAGCGAGCCGATCGGGGCGAACAACTGGTGCCAGTACGCGCGCAGGGCCAGCAGCCCGCCGACGGTGAAGGAGCCCCTCATCACGAAGTACGCACCCACGCCCAGCATGATCAGGTTGCTGAGGAAGCCCACCACGCGGACCTGGGGGCCGAAGACCGACCGGAGGCGGAGGGCCTCGATGGCCTTATCGTAGTGGCGGCGGTTGGAGTTCTCGACCCGTCCCTGCTCGTACGGTTCGCGGGCGAAGGACTTGATGATCCCGATGCCCGCGATGTTCTCCTGGATCTTGGCGGACAGCTCCCCCATCCGGTCACGGGCGGCGCGGTACAGCGGGCGGACCCGCTTGTTGAACCGCCACGCCAGCAGCGCCACCAGCGTCATGGGCACCACCAGCGACACCGCCACCTGCCAACTCATCCAGAACACGATCCCCCAGACGATCACGAGCTGCAGGGCGCTGCCGATCAGCTCGTCCACGCCGTTGGCGGCCAGGCGGGTCACCTGTTCCACGTCGCCGGTCGCCCGGGAGAGCAGGTCCCCGCTGCGGGAGTCGTGGAAGAACCGCAGCGAGAGCGTCTGGAGCCGCTCGTAAAGCTCGTTCCGCATGTCGTAGCCGATCCGGTTGGCCACCACGCCCAGGATGAAACCGTGCAGCGCCGAGATGGCGGCGCCGACAAGCTGCACCAGGAACATCAGCGCCAGCACCCCCACGAGCAGCCCCACTTTGCTGTTGTGGAACCACTCAATGAACGGCGGCGATTTGCCCAGCAGCACCTCGTCGACCACGAACCTCCAGAACAGCGGGTTGACCAGTTGGAGAGGCTGGCCCAGCAGCAGGCACAGCAGCCCCGCGGCGAACTGCCATCGGTACGGGCGGAGGTAACCCGCGATCCGTGCTAAGGTGTTCATGGGCGAGTCCTCGTGCTGACGCGGCGAACGGGCACATTGTAACCGAAACGCCCGCCCGGGTCCCGCCTCGGTCCCGGGCCCCCTGGCGCCGCCTCAGTCCGCGCGGATGTCGTAGGCGAACAGCTTGTCGGCGTGGCGGACGTACACCCGGCCGCCGCAGACCACCGGGTGCGCCCAGTGCAGGCCCGCCCCGCCGCTGGGAACGGTGAAGGAGCTCACACGCCGGTACGCTTCCGGCGTGGCCTCCACCAGCGACATCGTGCCCTTCTCGTCCAGGCAGTACAGCATGCCGTCGGCGGCGGTCAGCGAACCCTTGCCGGGGACGTTCCAGGCCACCTCGCCCGTCCGCGCCGCCAGGCAGGACCAGCCCGGGTCGTTGTGGCCCGCGCCGTACAGGTGATCGCCCACGCGCACCACCCCGCCGTGGTGGTTGTCCATCCGCCGGCTCCGCCAGACCTCCTCGGCCCGGATCCCCCCGTCCGCGGCGGACAGCTTCACGCCCACGCTGCCTTTGCCGTAGCCGCTGGAGGCGTACACGCACCCGTCGTGGAAGACCGGGTCGGTGGCGGTGTTGTTTCGCTGGTTGCCGTGGGGGACGCTCCACAGCAGCTTGCCCGTCTCGATGTCCACGCCATACACCACGGTCGAACTCATGCCCAACACCTGCCGGAAGCCGCCGAATTCGGCGATCACGGCCGAGCTGTAGGCGGCCCCGCCCGGTATGTCGGCGTTGGCCCAGATCGTCTTGCCATCGGCCTTGTTCAGGCACACGATGAAGCCCTTGGCGGCGGCGGGCGAGCAGATCAGCCTGTCCCCGTCGATCAGCACCGACTCCGCCAGGCCGTAGGCCGCGGGCTTACCCTCGAAACGCTCCAGCACGTTGAAGCTCCAGGCCTCGGCGCCGGTGGCGGCGTCGAACGCGGTCAGCCGGCCCATCTCGCCGAGATGGTACACGCGCCCGCCGTCGCACGTCGGCGTGCTTCGGGCGCCGTCGTACCCGGCCGCCCACCGCTGGGTCGTCGACCACGACGGCCCGTTGAGCTTGCGCCACAGCATCTTGCCGTCCATGTCCAGGGCGAACACGTGGGTCTGGTTGTCGATGCTCCCGGAGGTGAAGATCCGCCCGCCCGAGATGCTGACTGTGCTGTAGCCTTTGCCCAGCCCCGAGGCCGTCCACAGCCGCTTCGGGCCGCCGTCAGGCCATTTCTTCAGCAGGCCGGTCTCGGTGGAGGTGTTATTGCGCCGGGGCCCGTGGAAGCAGGGCCACTCGGGGCCGGTCCGGGCGGTCTGGCAGTAGCCGGTGACGGCGGCGAGCAGTCCGATCAAGGCGGCGGGCAATGTGAATTTACGCATGGGGTCTCCTGGAGACTCAGGCGGCTGGGGCGGTCGTGGTCCGTTGGCTCTCGCTGATTCAACTACCTGGCGGCGGGGAAGTTCTTCTCCTCCAGCAGGATCACGCGGGCGGACAGGGTTCGGCCGCCGAAGGGGGGCTCGATCAGGATGCCCCAGCGCATGCCCCAATGCGTCGGCTCGGCGTCGTAGAGGACGACGATGCCCGGCCGGTCGGCGATGAGGAGGCCCTTGGGGTTGTAGACGTATCCCTTGCCGGAGATGGGGCATACCAGCGGAGGAACACTCCCACCGGCGGCGGACAGTGCCTCGGCCGTCGGCGGGAGCATCCGGTGCGCGGCATAGTAAAGCAGGATCTGCCCGAGGATATCGTGCATCCGCTCGGCGCAGGCGTCGGTGGCGGCAGTGGGCCGGGGCGCCACCTCGAGCGTAGTCGGGCCGCAGCCGCCCGCCGCCGCCACGGCGGCGAGGCAGGCGGCGATCGTCACGTTACGGAAGCGTCTTCTCAATCACAGCTCCTGCCGGGCGGGTCGCCGGTTCGGTCTTGTCGGCGCCGCCGCCGCCGCGGTTCATGGCCTTCATGTGCTGGTCGAACGCGCCGTTCCCACCGGCCTGGCGGACGTTGTTGGCGTCGTCGGTCTCCTCCTGGGAAATGCCGGGGAGGACCTCCGGGCGATTGGCGACGCGCGGGGTCAGGAAGATCAGCAGCTCGGTCTTGACCTTGCTCTTGTTGGTCCGGCGGAACAGCGGGCCCAGCAGGGGCAGGTCGCCCAGGCCGGGGACCTTGCGGACATCGTCGATGATCCGGTCTTCCATCAGCCCGCCGATCACGATCGTCTGCCCGTCGCGGACGGCGACCTGGGTGTTGGCGGAACGCTTGTTGTAAACCATCGCGGCCGCGCCGGAGATCGCGACCGTGGTGTTGCTGATGCTGGAGATCTCCGGCGTCACGTCCATGATCACCAGGCCCTCGGGGTTCACGTGGGGGGTGACGGTAAGGATGATGCCCACGTCCTCGTACTCGATGGTGTTGATGATCTGGCCGGCCTCGGTCGTCCGGCTGTTGCGGATGAAGGGCACCTCCTGCCCGACGGTGATGGAGGCCTCCTGGTTGTCGCTGGCCAGGACGTACGGCCTGGACAGCACGTCAAGCCGCCCCTGACGGCGGAGGGCGTTGAAGATGGTGGACATCCCGCCGTCCATGGTCGCCGAGACCAGACCGCCGTCGGTCTTGCCGGTCCGCGTGTTCACGTCGATCGATCCGGAAACGCCGAACTGCAGGTTCAGCGCCGAAAACTCCGTCCCCAGATCCAGCACGTCGTCGTGCGTCACCTCCGCGATCAGGACCTTGATCAGCACCTGCGGGATCGCCCGGTCCAACTCGGCAAGGATCTCCTTGATCCGATCCACGTGCTTGGTGGCGGTGCGGACCAGAAGCGAGTTGGTGTCCGCGTCCGCCACGACGTACACCTGCCCCGCCAGGTCGCCCGGCGCCGCCGCCAGCGCCGGCGAGACCGCCCCGCGCGAGCTGAAGCCGCCGCGCCCGCCGAACCGCGAGCTGGTGCCGCCCCGCCCGCCGGCGGCGCTGGCGGCCCCCCCGCCCGTGATTCGCCGCGTACCCGTGGTGGAGTCGGAGAAGATGTCGTTCAGCACGGCCTGGACGTTCTCGGCCTCGGCGTTCTTCAGCGGGTAGATGAAGACCGACTGCGGATCGGTGGGGTCGGAGTCGAGCTTCTCGATGATCTTGTCGACGACCGCCAACATCTCCGGCGGGGCGGTCACCACCAGCGTGTTGGTCCGATCGTCCGCGGTGGCGACCAGCCGCTGCTGTCGCGTGGACTGCGCGTCCTCGGTCCCCGCGCCGCCGTCGCGCCCTCCGCCGGGGCCGCCGCGCCCGCCCATCCGGAAGAACGGCAGGATCGTCCGCTGGGACTGCTGCCTCTGGGCGTCATCCGGACGCAGCAGCTCCGTGATCAGGCGACTGGTGGTCGTGGCGTCGGCGTACTTGAGTTGGTAAATCTTCACCTCCGCCACCGTCGCCATCTGCTCGTCCAGGGCGCGGATGATCAGCATGATGCGGCGGATGTTGGTCTGCGTATCGACGACGATCAGGGCGTTGCTGGACTGGTTGGCGGTCACCTTGGCGCCCTGGCCGATCAACGGCGCCAGGTCGGTCCGCAGCCGGGTGGCGTCGGCGTAGCGGATCGGGATGACCTGCGTGATGATCTGGTCGGCCAAGGGGACCTTGTCCGGATCGCCGCCGGAGTGGACGGGCAGGTTCTCCCGCGCCGCCTCGTCGACCGAGACGATCTTGAGCGTCCTGCCGCTGCGGATGGCGGCGTAGCCCTTGTCCTTCAGGACCGTGTCCAGCAGGGCCACCGCCTCGTCGGTGCTGACCGGGGTGCGGCTCAGGACGGTCACCCGCCCCTCGACGCGGTCGCTGCCGAGGATCACCAGCCCGGCCGCCTCGGAGAGGTATTCCAGCACGGCCTGGACGGAGGCGTCCTTGAAGTTCAGCAGGAGTGGCTCGCCGGGCACGGGCGCGGAGATCCGGCTTGCGGTCTCGTCCTCGGCGGGCTGGGTCGCCGGGGCGGTGGTCGGCTCGCCCGCCGCCACGTCCGGCTGGGTGCTCGGGACCGAAGTCGGCTCGCCCGCCGCCACGTCCGGCTGGGTGGCCGGGGCCGAGGTCGGCTCCGCCTCGGCCATCGCGGGTTGGGTAGCCGCGTCGTCGGCGACGGGCTGGGTCCCCGCCGGCTCCTCGGCCACGAGGGGCTGGGTGGAGACATCCTGGGCCCGGGCGACCGACGCCGGCGCCAGCGCCAGGCAGACGGCCGCGAGGGCGGCACACATCCTCAGACCGTTCGATGAATGGTTTGCGTGTGTCATCTGCTCAGATCCCTTTCGCGCCGACGGCGCATCATCTGTTCAGTCAGGTCCAACGTGCCTTCGTCGCCGCCGTTGCCCGCGGAAACGGCCGCCGGGGGCTGCGGCGCCCCATCGGCCGGGGCCGTGGCGGTTCCCTCCGCGGCGCCGTCGGCGGAGGCGACCTCTGTCCCGTTGCCGCCCTCCGTCGGCGCCGTGGTCGCCGCCGGGGCCGAGGTCGGCGGCCTGCCCGCCACCGCCGGCGCCGGCAGGACGCGGGCCGTGCCCATCAGGCTGTGCCCCACCGACACCGGTCGCACCGCCCCGTCGCGCTCGTACACCACCCCGTCCAGCGTGACGGACTTCACCTTGCCCATGCCGATCGCCTGCCCGGCGGCGATCCGCGAGGTCGATCCGCGGTAGGAGTTCTCGAAGAACGCCACGTACCGCCCCCCGCTGACGGCGATGCCGGTCAGCACCACCGAGCTGTCCGGATCGCGCGGCGCCAGGGCCGGGCCCACGATGGGGGGGACGTACACCCGGCGGTCGCGGAGGAAGATGTTCCGCTCGACCAGCAGGCGGTACCGGTCGATCGTCTTGCCCGGCTCCGGCGCGCCCGGGGCGGGACCGGCCGAGGCCATCAACCACACGCCCGCTCCAGCCGCGAGCACCCCGGCGGCACATCGCCATCGCGTGGAAGGTCTCATATCTCACCTCGTTCCTCTCGGCCGCGGGCGGCCGGTCGCGCGGGGGCCTTCGGCGCCGCGGCGGCCGGGCCGCGCTGGTACAGGGTCGAGACCCGGATCTGGACCGACAGGTCGTCGGCGCCGTCCTTGCGGCTTCCGATCTGGAGCATCCTGACCCGCACGGGGATGCTCGCCGACTCGATCCGCCACAGCAGATCCCGCGCCGACTGCATCGAGCCTGTGCCGGCGGCGTGGATGATGATCTCCGGCAGCTCCGACTGCTGGGCGGGATACTCCGGCCGCAGCGACGAGAGATTCACGCCCGCCTGGGCCGCCCAGTCCCGGAGGGACCGGAGGATCTGGCCTTCCGCCTCGGCCCTTCCCTGCTTCAGCCCGCCGGTGGTCATGCGGCTCCAAAGTTGGCCCTGCTCGTTGCCCAGGTCGATCAGTTTGAGGGCCCCGTCCTTCTCGGTCTGGCGGAGCTCATGGTCGGCGCGGGCGGCGTCGCGCCCCGCCAGCAGGGGCGAGAGGGCGTACCAGTCCAGCACCAGCAGGGCCAGGACCGCCAGGACGGCGGTGATCAGGATCTTCTCTCGTTGGTTGAAGGTCATTTCTTGCTCGCGTCCAGACAGGTGAAGCTCATGGCGAAGGCGACTTCCTCTACGCTTCGCCCGGATTGCTGGATATATTCCTGTTTCACGTCGGCGAGGCCCGGGTTGGCGCGGAGGCGGTCCAGCAGGTCGAGCACCGCCGACTTGCTTTTGGCCTTGCCGGACAGGCCCACGCGCATGTCCTCCTTGACGGTCACGCCGGTCGCCCAGATGGTTCCTTCCTGCGGAAACGCCCCGGCCAGGTCCAGGAGCGTGTCGAGGTAGCTGGGGCGGCGGTCGAACCACTCGCGGGCATAGCCCACCTTGCTGACGACGTTTCGGGCCTCGGTCACCTGGGTCTTCATGCCGGCCAGCTCGGCCTCCAGGCGGGTGGCCTGGATGCGGTTGGATCGCCAGTCCAGCAGCAGCAGCCCCACGGCGATCACGGCCGCCGCCGCCGCCGCCCCGCCCCAGGCGGCCTTTCGGCCCCTCCCGGCCTTGCGGGCCGGGGCGAGCCGGGAATGCAGCAGGTCGATTCGCCGGGGCTGTCCCCCCACGGCGTCCAATGCCATGATCGCGGCCGCGGAGAACTGCGCTCCCGGGCGCAGGGGCCGATGGTCCGCCGGCTCAGGGTCCGCCTGGCGGCACAGGACCGCGGGCAGGCCCAGGCGGACGGACAGCTCGTCGCGGTCGGCCTCGTCGAGGCAGTGCTCGTCCCAGATGAGCAGCTCACGGGAGGCGTCGGCGCCGAGGGTTCCCTCGGGCGGCAACAGGGCCACGACCCGGTACAGCTCGTCGGCCAGGGCGCCGAGCCACTGGGCCGGCGAGCGGCCGGTCTCCACGGGCGCCGACAGCGGGCGAAGCAGGCGGACCGACCCGTTGGAGGCGAAGGCGATCTCCGCCCCGTCGGCGAACACGTGCAGCATGAGCCGCGACCGCGCCGTCGAGCCCTCCGCCCCGCATAGCGCCAGGGCCGAGGGCGTGACGCCCTCGACGGTCAAGCCGGCGGCCTGGGCCGTCGCCGCCAGGTCCTCCAGCACCTTCCGCGGCGCCGCCACCAGCAGGGCCGACCGGTTTCCATCGGCGCCGCCGTCGGCGAGGTAATCGACGGCCAGGTCCTTGTGCTCCCCGCCGAATTCCCGTTCGACCATGAGGGCGAGCATCTGGGGCAGGGCCTGTTCATCCGCC
>DASRZG010000488.1:0-7723 GCA_035686585.1 Phycisphaerae bacterium | reverse complement strand
CTTGGTCACCCAGACCGCCCGCGTCCTGGGCTTCGCCCGCGCCGGCGAGAAGGTCACCGCCCGCGTCGGCGAGGTCATTGACGCGGAACTCGCCGCCGGCAGGATCGTCCAAAACGGTCAAGGCAACTTGATCGTACCGAGCGACGTTTAGCCGCGACCCGGAGGGGAGCGCGTCGGTTCCGTTCGAGCGCACCCGGGTGCGGAACGGACGCGCTCCCCTGCGGGTCGCGGCTAAACGACGCGGTGCGTCCACGTTCCGCTGCACAGGAGATCGACATGCGACCAATGACCGCGGTTCTGACCCTCTGCACGATCCTGACCGCCGTTTCGGCGGATGAACGGGTGATCTCCGCCAAGGCGCTCCCCGGCGCGGAGGATCTGCCGCAGCGGCTCGCGCGGCATTACAGGCCGGTCGGGGGCGACGCCAAGGCGACGGTGCCGGACTACGAGCTGCCGGTGGACCTGGGCGCGCTGACCAACTCGAAGTTCGCCAGCCAGGTCTATCCCGCCTCCAACAAGGCCCTCGCCGCCAAGGCCAACGAACGGCTGGCGGCCAACGGGTTCGTGGTGTTCCCCATCGGGCCGCAGGCGGACGTGGCGGCATTCTACAAGGCCGTCGAGGCACGCGGGGTGCCGGTGTTCATCACTTCCGACTCGCTGCTGCACCTGTATCACCTCCAGTTCGGCCAGACGCTCAAGTCCGTGGAGGAGCGGGAGTTCGTCAAGGACGCCCGCCTGATCAGCGAGGCGATCCAGGCCGAGGCGCTCCAGCTCCACGAGGCCACCGCCGGCGACCTCCGCAAGGCTGCCCGGCTGCTGGTGGCGTACGCCTCCGTGCCGCGCGTGCTGTTGGGCAGGACGGGCTTCGGTGGGGAAGCGGCCGAGGCCCTGGCGACGATCAATACCTGGACGGCAGCGCCCTCCTGGCAGCAGCGGGACGAGTTCGCCAAGCGATACGCCGAGCTGTTCGAGGCGGTCCGCAAGGAGCAGAACCTCCCGCCGCAGCGGTACGGGCTGAACGTGGCGGAGGTCAAGCGGGCGCTGGAGCGGTACGTCAAGGCCCACCCCGTCACCGGTGCCGGCGACGCCGAGGCCGTCCCGGAGATGGTCAGCCAGGACGTGCAGGCGGAGCTGGCCCTGATCGACGCCCACGCCGGGATGGCGCCCAGCCCGCTGTTCGGCTACAAGGAGGACTACTCCCAGTACCTCCCGCGGGGGCACTACACCCGAACCCCCGAGCTGAAGCAGTACTTCAAGGCCCTGATGTGGTACGGGCGGATGACCTTCCTGATCCGCGGCAAGGGGGAGGCGGTCGAGGGGCTGATCCCCGCCGCCGCCGCCCGCGTGCAGACCCTGGCCGCTTGCCAACTGGCCGGGATGATGGACGCCAAGCTCCCCGACGGCAGGACGCTGGCGGCCGCGTGGGACCGGCTGTATGCGGTGACCGCTTACTACGTCGGCCTGGCCGACGACCTGACCGCCCACGAGTACCGCACCGCCATGCGGGCGGTGGTCGGCGAGGAGGTGCCCTTCTCGGCGCTGACGAAGGAGCAGACCTTCTTCGACCTGCGCGTCGCCCTGTCGCACCTGCGCAAGCCTGCCATCTACAGCGGCTTGGGCGACATGGAGCTGCCGCCGGCGGACATCGCCGACGAGCGGGACCTGGCCAGGGCCCTTGCCCTCACGCAGGGCATGCGCCTGCTGGGGCAGCGGTTCGTGCCGGACTCGTACATGATGGGCAGGCTGGTGTACCCGTCGGTGAGGGCCTTCGTGGGGGAGGGCACGCCGTTCACCCTCGTCTCCAGCCCGGCCGGACCCATCCGAGGCTTTCCGCGCGGGCTGGACGTGATGACCGTGCTGGGCTCCAAGCGGGCGCGGCACTGGCTGGAAGAGCTCAAGGACGACCGGTACGAGGACTTCCAGAGGACGCTGGACGAGCTGTCGGCCGAGTACGGCAAGGTCGACCGTGCGGGCTGGAACCGCAACATGTACTGGTCGTGGCTGTACGCCCTGAAGGCCCTGCTGGAACCGGCGCCGGAGGGCTACCCGCGGTTCATGCGGACGGAGGCGTGGTCGGACAAGCAGTTGTCGGCCGCGCTGGCGAGCTGGTCGCAGTTGCGGCACGACACGATCCTGTATGCCAAGCAGTCCTACACGCCCCGGGGCGGGGCGGAGGGGCCTTCGATGCCGGTCCGGCGGATGGTGGAAGGGTACGTCGAGCCCGTGCCCGAGTTCTACGCCCGGCTGCTGGCGCTGACGCGGATGACGCTGCGGGGGCTGGAGGAGTTCGGCGTGCTGGACGACGCCTCCCGGAACCGCCTCCGCGCCCTGGAAGGCATCGTGGACCGCCTGGGGGCGATCTCGCGGCGTGAGCTGGCCAACGAGAAGCTCGAACAGGCGGACTACGAGTTCATCCGCTCCTTCGGTGCGGCCCTGACCGGCGCGGTGGCGGGGGCGGAGGAGAAGGGCCTGGAGACGACGATCGTCGCCGACGTCCACACCGAGGGCAACACGGGCACGGTGCTGGAGGAGGGGACGGGATACGTGCAATCGATCGTCGTGATCTACCCCATGCCCGATGGCGGCCTGGTGGCCGGGGTCGGACCGGTGCTGAGCCACTACGAGTTCAAGCACCCCGCCTCCAGTCGCCTGACGGACGAGGCGTGGCGTGCGATGCTGGCCGGGAAGGCGCCGCCGTCGCCGGAGTGGACGCGGACGTTCACGGCCGGCGGGCAATAGAACATCGCCGGCGAGCTCGCTCTTGCAGGTCTTGTCGGATTCCGTGCGCCAAGGTACAATAGGTGCTGGAGGACGCATCCGTCAGGACCGCGGCCATCGGCGGGCTCGACGTGGGGCCGAAAAGGCCGGGGCGACGGACAGGTCCACGAGTGTGGGTGACGCGCATGAACGATTGGGCCAGCGCCGAACACCGTGCGGAGAACGCCCAGCAGCTTTACGAATCGGGGCAGTACGTCAGGGCGGCCGAGGAGCTCCGAAGCGCCATCGAGATCAATCCCTACAACGCCTCGTGGCACTTCAACCTGGCGCTGTCGCTGGACGCCATGGGCGCCCACGAGCAGGCCATCCAGGCCTACGAGCACGTCCTGAGGCTCGAGCCGGACGACTTGGACAGCCTCAACGGCCTGGGGGTTGATCTCACCCGGCTGGGCAAGTACGCCCAGGCGCTGGAGTGCTTCGAGCGGGCGGAGAGGATCGATCCGGCCTACGAACCGTCCTACTGCAACCGCATCATCACCTACACGGAGATGGGCGACCACGAGCAGGCCGAGACCGCCTTCTACCTCGCCCGGCAGGTCAAGGACGAGTGCCCGCTGTGCCTGTACAACATCGGCAACAGCCTGTACGAGCGGGGGCAGTACCGCCGCGCCATGGCCTGCTGGAACCAGGCGCTGTCGCTGGATCCGGAGCACCCCCAGGCCCACGCCCGCATCGGCGACGCCTACTGGGCCCTGGGCGAGCTGGCCAAGGCTCAACGGCACTACCTGGCCGAGCTGAGGCTTGACCCCACCGACACCGAGACGCTGCTGGACCTGGCCGAGTTGCTGACGGAGATGGGCAAGTACGACGACGCCTCCGCCAGCTTCCGTCGCGTCCTGGAGGGCGAGCCGGACCACCCCGGCGCCCACGGCGGGCTGGGCGAGCTGGCGATGAAGCGAGGCGACCTGCCCGAGGCCGAGGACCAGTTCCGCCTGGTGCTCAAGATCGACCGGCACTTCCCGGGCGCCCACCAGAAGCTGGGCGAGGTGCTGCTCCGCCAGGGACGGGTCGACCAGGCGGGGATCCACTTCCTGGCCGAGCTGCGCCACGCCGGCGACGACCCGCGGACGCTGTCGGAGCTGGGCCAACTGCTGCTGGAGGCCCGGAAGGTCGCCCAGGCCCGCAACGTGCTCCGCAAGCTGGTCCAGCTGCAGCCGGAAAACCCCCACGCCGAGCACAACCTGGGCGTGAGCTGCTTCCTGCTGGGAGACCTGGACGGGGGCATCCTGCACTGCCGGCGGGCCCTGAAGCTCCGCCCGAACTACCCGACGGCCCTGTACAACCTCGCCCTCGCCCACGTCCGCAAGAACCACCTCCTCCGCGCCCGACGGTACATCGCCAAGGCCATGGCCCAGGACCCCGCCGACGAACAGATCCTCGCCCTGGCCCGCCAACTCGGGCTGCTGGGCTTCTGGACCAACTTCAAGGCCCGCATCCGCCGCCGAAGACGCCCCCGCGGCAGGGAGAGGTAGACGGGCACGTCTCGGACCTGAACGAATCCCTCCATGCGGAAGGCAACTCGCCCCCCAGCGGAAGCGGGGGGTTCGGGTGTTCCCTTAAGTCGCTCTGTCCCATCGCAGGTCCTTGATGCGTTCCGCTTGCCCGCGTCGCAACCGGTCGGAAGCTATGTAACCCCCCGCTTCCGCTGGGGGGCGATCTGCCGTTTGCGCGGGACGTCCGTGCCTGTTCCCCCAAATCCCCTTCAAGACTTCCTCCGCATTCGGTCGAGTTCAGTTATGTCACCTGCCCGCTTGGGTTACGCACATCCACCTGGAAAGGAGTCAACATGCCAGAGGTATCCATCAGTCCGGCCGGGGAGAGCTTCCCGATCCCGGGGCCCAAGGATTACGCCAAGGAGCTCAAGCGACTCGAATCGCTGGTCGAGGCCGCCCGGGCGGAGGGGAAAGAGATCGTCGTGGTCATGGGCGTGGGGTTCGTCGGGGCCGTGATGGCGGCGATCGTCGCCGACACGACCGACAAGAAGGGCAATCCCAGCAAGTTCGTCATCGGCTGCCAGCGCCCCAGCACGCGGAGCTACTGGAAGATTCCGCTGCTGAACCGCGGCCAATCGCCCGTCAAGGCCGAGGACCCCGAGGTCGACCCGATGATCGCCCGGTGCGTGCTCCAGAAAAAGACCCTCACCGCCACGTTCAACAGCGACTGTTTGGCTCTGGCGGACGTGGTGGTCGTGGACGTGCAGTGCGACTACACCAAGCACGACCTGGGCAACATGCGGACCGGCGAGGCCGAGATGAGCGCCCTGGAGGCGACCATGCGGACCATCGGGGAGCGGATCCAGCCCAAGTGCCTGGTGCTGATCGAGACCACCGTCGCCCCCGGCACCACCGAGTTCGTCGCCTGGCCGATCATGAAAAAGGCCTTCGCCGCCCGCCACATCAAGGCCGCCCCGCTGCTGGCGCACAGCTTCGAGCGCGTCATGCCCGGCAAGGAGTACGTCTCCAGCATCCGCGACTTCTGGCGCGTCTGCAGCGGCTGCACCGCCACCGCGCGAAAGCGCGTCGTCAAGTTCCTCACCGACGTGCTCAACACCGACCAGTTCCCCCTGACGGTCATGGACCGGCCCATCGAGTCGGAGACGACCAAGATCGTCGAGAACTCCTACCGCGCCACGATCCTGGCGTTCCTGAACGAGTGGAGCCTGTTCGCCGAGCGCAACGGCGTCGACCTGATCAAGGTCATCCAGGCGATCAAGGTCCGCCCCACGCACTCCAACATCATCTTCCCCGGCCCGGGCATCGGCGGGTACTGCCTGCCCAAGGACGGCGGGCTGGGGTACTGGGCGTACAAGCACATCCTGGGCTTCGAGGACCAGGACAGCGTCTTCAAGATCACGCCCGAGGCCATCGACACCAACGACACGCGGGGCCTGCACGTGGCCGAGCTGACCCGCGACGCCCTGCGCAACATGGGACGGTACATCGCCGGGGCCGACGTGCTGATCTGCGGGGCCAGCTACCGCCAGGACGTCGGCGACACCCGCTACAGCGGCTCGGAGATGGTCGTCCGCAAGCTGACCGAGATGGGCGCGGAGATGCGCGTCCACGACCCCTACGTCGAGCACTGGTACGAGCTGGAGAAGCAGGACGACTACCCCGCGCCGGGACATTCCTGGTCGCGGTTCTTCCGCAACCAGGAGGGCTTGGCCAACCTCCGCGTCGCCCACGACCTGCCCAAGGTCCTCAAGGGCGCCGAGGCGATGATCCTGGCCGTCCCGCACAAGCCGTACCTCGAGCTGGACCCCGATCACGTCGTCAAGTGGGCCGGGGCGCCCCTGGCCGTCATCGACTGCTTCGGCATCCTCTCCGACGAGAAGATCCGGCGCTACTTCGAGCTGGGCTGCGAGGTCAAGGCCCTCGGCCGGGGGCACATCCAGCGGATCAAGGAGGCGGTCCGGTCCAAGAGGAAGTAGGACCGTCCGCGAAACGACAACGACGCCGAACGGCGAGCCGCGCGGCTTGCCGTTCGGCGTCGTTGGTTTCCAGTCCCAATCACTGACGCACCCGTGATATCATCTCGCGTAGACGCTTGCGGTTACGGGAATCCATCCATGCCCACGATCCTTATGGTCCGCGGATGGCGCGTGTTCTTCTACTCCAACGAGGGACGCGAGCCCCTGCACGTTCACGCCCGCAAGGGCGACGCCGAGTGCAAGTTCTGGCTTCTGCCGGAATCCTATGACATCGACGAGGCGTGGTCGTACAATTTGAGCGCAAGGTTGCGGAGAGAGATTCGGAAGATCCTCTTCGATCACTTCGAGTTGATCGCGGAGGAATGGGAGCGGCATTTTGGCGGATAGGCCCACGCAAGCGACCCAGCCGATCACGGCCCGGGAGATCAAGACGACGGCCGAGGCCCTGGTGATCGTCTTGGCCGACCGCGAGGTTTCGATCGCCTGGGATGATTGCTCGCCCACCTTGGCGGCCGCCTCGTCGGAGCAGAGGTCCCAAGTCCAGCTTTCACCCGGCGGATACGGCATCCACTGGCCGCTGCTCGACGAGGACCTGGCGGTCGACGCCCTGGTACGCGCCGCGGAGGGGCGATGACAGGGCGTTGAGGAGGCACGCCCGGGACAGATCGCATCTTCCGCTACGGAATCGCGACCACGTTCGGCGTTGTTGGTGCCATCTCCCTATATCCACCTCCACAATCGCCCCCCAGCGGAAGTCGTAGCGAAGCGAAGATGCCATCGGTACGGGGGGTTGCGACCTTTCCTTTCGGGCGGTATGACCCATGCGAAGGGCGAAACCCCCCGCTCCCGCTGGGGGGCGATTGTCCAATGAATACGGGGCGCCATTCCGTGCCCCTCGGGTTGCGCTGTCCCGGTCAGGGAAAGGACATACCATGAAGACGACGACGGGCTCCACGGGCGGTCGACCGATGATCATGGCCACGCGGGGGGTGGTCTCCAGCGGGCATTACCTGGCCACGGAGGTCGGCATCGAGATCCTCCGGCGGGGGGGAAACGCCTTCGACGCGGCGGCCGGGGTGGGGCTCGCGCTGACGCTGCTCAAGCCCCACCAGAACGGCATCGGCGGGGAGGTGCCGATGGTGGTCTACTCCGCGGCCGATGGCAAGGCCTGGGCGGTCAGCGGGCACGGCGTCGCCCCCGCCGCCGCCACGATCGAGAAGTTCCGCGAGCTGGGCGTCGAGCTGATCCCCGGCGACGGATTCCTCCCGGCCGTGGTCCCGCCGGCGGTGTCGAGCTGGATCGTCCTGCTCGAACGGTTCGGGACGCTGCGCCTGGCCGACGTGTTGACCCCCGCGGTCGAGCTGGCCGAACGCGGGTTTCCCATGTACGACGTGCTTCACCGGTCGCTGGCGAACGCGGCCAAGAGGTTCCGCAGCGAATGGCCCACCTCGGCCGGGACGTTCCTGCCCGGCGGCAAGGTGCCGGCAGCGGGGACGGTCTGGGCCAACCCGGATT
>DASRZG010000487.1:0-11482 GCA_035686585.1 Phycisphaerae bacterium | reverse complement strand
GGACATTCTGCACGACCAGATATTCGGCCTGGATATCAGCTCCGAGGCGCTGCAAATAGCGGCCTTTAGCCTCTATCTCACGGTGCTCGAACTCGACCCTGATCCCCAGCCACCCAGTGCTTTGCGATTTCAGCCGCTTGTTGGCAAGAATCTCTTTGTTGCGGATGCATTCGATGAGAACGCCGCTTTCAACAAGCATGACGTATTTGCGAGGAAAGGTTTCGCAGCTATTGTGGGCAATCCACCTTGGACGCGGACAGCCGTTACCTCGTCTAATGCAAGATACTGCAAGAGGCACGGGCATCCGACTGCACGAGGCGGCACGCCAGATCAAGCGTTTTTGTGGCGCGTGGGAGATTTTGCGTCCGACAATACCCGGATAGGCTTGATACTGCATGGGAAGCCTTTCTTCAGCCATGAAGCATCCGCTCGAGTCGCAAGGAAAGCCCTCCTAGAGAGGTTTTCTCCTGAGCTCATGCTCAACCTTGCAGAGCTGCGTCAGCTGAAACTCTTTCCCACGGCGGTTGCGCCGGCCCTCGTGTTTATCGGAGTGGCAGCCAGGCCAACGGAATCTGCTTCATTCGTCTGGGCATCAGCCCGGAGGACCGTTGACTTCAGACATCATGGCATCATCGACATATCAGCGAACAATGTGAAACGCCTGCGGGTCAATGCGGCAGCGTCGGATCCAGACATGTTAAAGGTTGCCACCTGGGGTGGCCCGAGGGATATGGCCTTAATACGCACTCTTGGCCATCGCCACGGCTTTCTGGAACTCGGCAAGCTTCTCGAACGACTTCAATGGCTTTATGGAAGAGGGGTCGAACCTGGAGGCCATGCTCCAGCTGATAAGCGTTTTCCCACAAAGTTCCTCGGTTCAGCCGAAATGCCCCCGTTTGGCCTTGATGTTCCTAAGCTTCCGGATCGTGCCCCCGGTCTCAAATTGCGCCGTGGACATAGTCGCCCCGAGATATACAAGTCACCTTTGTTGATAGCGGTCAGAGGTCTTCAGGATCAGCGCTTTTACTCTGCTGTGGCAGATAGCGATGTGATGTACACGCAATTGTACATAGGCTTTTCCACAGGCGGCACGCATCCCGAAGTACTTCATTTACTGAATGGGATACTCAACGCCAAGTTGGCAACATATTTTCTGTTTATGACCGGATCATCATGGGGGGTCGAGAGAAGCACTGTTGAAATGGTGGATCTGTGCAGAATCCCTGTGCCCGATCCAGAAGTCATCAAAGGCCCAGCAGTCAACGGTGTTGTTAAGACGGAGCGGATTCTTGCGAAGGGGCCTATATCAGGGTCAGTATCTGATGAACGCATTAGCCAGCTAAATGATGCGGTATATGCGTTGTATGGGCTCACGCCAGAGGCCTGTATCCTTGTTGAAGATGCGGTGGACATTACGATTGACTTGCGTAGATCGGGAAGTACCTCAACGGCACTTAAGGCGCCCACGATCAAGCAGTTGGCTGATTATGCAGAGCACATGATAAGTGTAGTGCGTCCTTTCTTGTCAGGAAGACGCCTGCGTACCATGACTGCCGAAGTGATGGATGTTGAGGGGGCTCCACTTAGCGCGGTAAGGTTCACCATGGTTCCGGCGTCGACCCGGGAACCCCGGGTAGTATGTACGCGGGTGGATACTCTAGCATCTGTACTGAAGAGAATCGAAATGGAATTGCACAAGTCGGTGGTCGAAGAGGTCTATGGGCAACGAATTGTGCGTGTTTACGCTGGTGATGATCTATATGTCATAAAACCTGCAGAATTCCATTATTGGAGCAGGTCAGCTGCTCTAGCCGATGCCGATCATGTCTTGGCAGAGCACTTAGGGGGCGAACGTGGCGTACGTTAGTTCTGGCAACCGGATAGGCTCCCCCTCTTTTAGCCTTGGCACCGAAGTCATAGCCACGATTCTGGATATTCTTCAGGTTGGATGGAGCGCGGTGCTAGCACGCAAGGTGCTTGCTCCTACGAGCCAGGAGGTAGACATTGCTGGCCAGCTTGGTCGCGAGGTTCTGGCAGAAAAGAAGAGGCGACGGATTAGCAATCTCCGAATTGAAGAAGAGGTTGGAACAAGAGCATCGGCGCAGTCGCCTAAACCAGAAGGGCGCATCGACATCAAGGTGATATACAGCTTTGATGAAGACGAGTACTTTGGGATCGAGTGCAAGCGGGTCAGTGGCAACAAGTCCGACAGGTTGGCCCGTAAGTACGTTGAAAATGGAATGCTGCGTTTCGTTACTGGGAAATACAGCCCTGGTCACGAGTGGGCGGCAATGATGGGATTCGTCGTTGATGGCCAAACCGATTTGTCCATAAGACTAATTGTGGACGAGATCGCCGCCCATAAGATGGAGCTCGGTCTTGATGGCGAATGGATGGCTGAAATGGGGTTCAGCGGGCCAAGCCATCTGTATAAGACAGGGCACAAACAGACTCATCTAGGGACGCGGATCACGATACTTCATCTGTTTCTGAACTTGAACTGACCTTCAAGGTACGCGTCTTGGTTCGTTCTGAAAGAATTGCGTGCGGGTAGATAGGTCGTCGAATGTCTCCTCGAGGTGCTCGTCCAATGGATCAGTAAAGTGTTCTTGGACCGCGGAGGACGCGGAGAACGCCGAGAGAAACAGAGATGAAGAAG
Organism: Phycisphaerae bacterium; assembly: GCA_035686585.1. GTDB lineage: Bacteria > Planctomycetota > Phycisphaerae > SM23-33 > SM23-33 > DASRZG01. Next base: position 8,823 of record DASRZG010000487.1, on the reverse strand, counting down.
AAACTTAGACAACCAAGTCCCCGGAAGCGTAGCGCCCTGCGCGGTGTTCTGCCTCTTCTTCTATTCCGTTTCTCTCCGCGTCCTCTGCAACCTTCGCGGTTTGCTCCTGTTTCTTCTTCTATTCCGTTTCTCTCCGCGACCCCTGCGCTTCGATCCGAAGTCGTCTTTCAACCGCGGAGGACGCCATGACCGACCCGAGCACGACAGGCCGGCGGTCCGAGGCCCTCTTCCGCCCCTCCGTGTCCGCCGCGGTGGTGGGTGGGGTGTTCTCGGCCGCGGTGGCCGTGGTGCTGGTGGTCACCTGGGCGCGGATGAGCCGGGCGGACCTGGCCAACTCCGCCGACCTGGCCGCGCTGAAGGCGGAGCTGTTCGCCCGCCCCGGCGAGCCGGAGCTGCTCGAGCGGATCCGCCGGCTGGACCTGCAACTGCGGTCGGACTACTTCGCCCGGCGCCGCCGGCTGAAGGTCGGCGGGTGGATGCTGCTGGCGGGCGCCGCCGTCGCTCTGGCGGGCGTGCGGTTCGCCCGGGCGATCCGGCCCGATCTTCCCTCCCCCGGCCCGGCGCCGGCGCTGGGGCGGATCGAGCATCGCACCAACCGCCTGGGCCGGTGGCTGGTCGGCGGCGTGGCCGCCGGCTGCGTGGCCGCCGTCGCGGCGGTCGCCTTCCTGTACAGTCCCGTCGCGCTGGTCTCCGACGTCCGCTATCCCACGTACGAGGAGTACGCCGCTAACTGGCCCCGCTTCCGGGGCGCCGGCGGGTCGGGCGTGTCGGCCCACGCCGACGCCCCGATGCGCTGGGACGCCCGCACGGGCGAGGGCATCCTCTGGAAGACGCCCATCCCCCTGCCCGGGAAGAGCTCTCCCGTCGTCTGGGGCAACCGCGTCTTCTGCACCGGCGCGACCATGGGGGCCGCCGAGGTGTTCTGCTTCGACGCCGACGACGGCAAGCTGCTGTGGCGCCGGCCCGTCAAGACCGCCTCCACACCGGCTGGGGAGGATATCGGCGACGACACCGGCTATGCCGCCCCCACCGCCGCCGTCGACGGCCAACGGGTCTATGCCGCCTTCCCCAACGGCGACCTCGCCTGCCTGAACTTCCGCGGGGCGGTCCTGTGGACCCGGTCCGAAGGCGTCCCGGACAACACGTACGGGCACGCCTCGTCGCTGGCGATACACGAGAACCTGCTGATCGTCCAGCGCGACCAGGGCCAGGACCCTGAGCAGGGCCTGTCGGAGATCATGGGCGTCGAGGGCGCCACCGGCAAGGTGGTCTGGATCGAGGCCCGGCCCGTGAAGAGCTCCTGGACCACGCCGATCATCGCCCGCACGCCGACGGGAAGCCAGTTGATCACCAGCGCCGACCCGTGGGTGATCGCCTACGACCCCGCCACCGGCCTGGAGCTGTGGCGGGCGAAGCTGATGGCCGGCGACGTCGCCCCCAGCCCCATCTACTCCGGCGGGCTGGTCCTGGTCGTCCACAGCGAGGCCGTCCTGGCCGCGATCCGCACCGACGGCTCCGGCGACGTGACCGAGACCCACGTCGCCTGGACGGCCGACGACGGACTGCCCGACATCACCTCCCCGGTGGCCGACGGCACGAGGGTCTACCTGGTCAACGCCAACGGGCTGCTGAGCTGCTACCGGATCGCCGACGGCAAGAAGCTATGGGAGAAGGAACTGGACGGGGCCTTCAACGCCTCGCCCAGCCTCGTGGGCGACCGGATCTACCTGATCGACCAGCGAGGCCGGTGCCTGATCGTGGCCGCCGCAGACGCCTACCGCTCGCTCGGTGAGGCCAGCCTGAATACCCGCACCGCCCAGGAAGGGAATGAGCAGGACGACCCGGACGCCGAGCAGGGCGCCCCTGAGACGTTCAGCGCCTCCCCCGCCTTCATGGACGGGCGGATCTACATCCGCGGATCCCAGCACTTGTACTGCATCGGCGCCAGGAAACCGTGAGCATCACGACCGACGACAACCTGGACCTGGCCTTCGTGGCCGAGCTGATCGACCGGCTCGGCCGCGGCCGGGAGAACCTCATCCGCATCCTCCAGCAGCTCCAGGAGCACTACGGCTACCTGCCCCAGGCCGCCCTGCGGCGGGTGTGCGAGCTCAGCGAGATCACCCCGGCCGAGATCGCCGGCGTGGCGACCTTCTACAACCAGTTCCGCCACCGCCCGGTGGGCGAGCATCTCATCCGCGTCTGCCACGGCACCGCCTGCCACATCAAGGGCGCGCCGATGGTGACCGAAACCCTGCACAAGCACCTGGCCATCCCGCCGGGCGACGACACCGACCCCGACGGCGTGTTTACCGTGGGAAAGGTCGCCTGCCTGGGCTGCTGCACCCTGGCGCCGGTGGTGGCGATCGGCGAGCTCACCTACGGGCACGTCACGCCCGATCGCGTGCCGGGGATGCTGGAAGACTACCTCCAACTGCAGAGCCACCCCCCCGCTCCCCCGCCCGGATACCAGGCCGAGGACGGCGACCACGTGGCCGAGATCCGTCTGGGGCTGGGCTCCTGCTGCGTCGCCCGCGGCTCGGGCAACGTGCGGCGGGCGCTGGACGAGGTGCTGGCCGGGACGCACCTGGCCGGGCGGATCAAGCGGGTCGGGTGCGTGGGCATGTGCCACCAGACCCCGCTGCTGGAGATCGTCCCGGCGGCCGGCCCGTCGCACCTGTACGCCCGGGTGACCCCCGAGGACGCCCGGTCCATCGTCCTGCGGCACCTGCGGCCGCGAGGGCTGCACCGCCGGGTGGCCTCGGCGGTGGGGCGCGGGCTGGACCGCCTGCTGACCGACCAGGGCTGGGGCGGCGTCCAGAGGTACGCCCTCGACGTCCGCGACGCGCCCGTCTCGGCCTTCCTGGGCCCGCAGCGCCACCTGGCCACCGAGCACTGCGGCGTGATCGACCCGACCGACCTGGACGAGTACCTGGCCCGAGACGGATTCCGGGCGCTGCGGCGTGCGGTAACGGAAATGTCGCCGCAGCGGGTGATCGACGAGGTAACCGCCAGCGGCCTCCGCGGGCGCGGCGGCGCGGGTTTCCCCACGGGCCGGAAGTGGTCCCTCGTCCGCGCCGCCGCGGGGGCCGACAAGTACGTCATCTGCAACGCCGACGAGGGCGACCCCGGGGCGTTCATGGACCGGATGCTGCTGGAGTCCTACCCCTACCGCGTGATCGAGGGGCTCGCCGTGGCCGGCTTCGCCACCGGCGCCACCCGGGGCACCTTCTACATCCGCGCCGAGTACCCCCTGGCGGTCCTGCGGGTGGGCGAGGCCCTGGACCGCTGCCGGCAGAAGGGGCTGCTGGGCGAGGACATCCTCGGCAGCGGGGTTTCGCTGGACGTGCGGATCATGGAGGGGGCGGGCGCGTTCGTCTGCGGCGAGGAGACGGCCCTGCTGGCGAGCATCGAGGGGCGTCGCGGCATGCCGCGCCTCCGCCCGCCCTACCCCGCCGACGCGGGCCTGTGGGGCAAGCCCACGCTGGTCAACAACGTTGAGACCTACGCCGTGGTGCCGTGGATCCTCCGCAACGGCGCCGGCGCGTTCGCCGCGCTGGGAACGGAAAAGAGCAAGGGCACGAAGGTGTTCGCCCTGGCGGGCAAGGTCGCCCGGGGCGGGCTGATCGAGGTGCCCATGGGCGTGACCGTCCGGGAGGTCGTCGAGCGGATCGGCGGCGGCGCGGCGGGCGGAAAGGCCTTTAAGGCCGTCCAGATCGGCGGGCCCTCCGGCGGGTGCGTGCCCGCCCGGCTGGGGGATACGCCCATCGACTACGAGGCCCTGGCGGCGGCCGGGGCGATCATGGGCTCCGGCGGGCTGGTCGTGCTCGACGAGGACGACTGCATGGTCGACATCGCCCGCTACTTCCTGGAGTTCACCCAGGACCAGTCCTGCGGCAAGTGCGCCCCCTGCCGCGTCGGCACGCGGCGGATGCTGTCCATCCTGACCCGCCTGTGCGAGGGGGGAGGCAAGGCGGGCGACCTGGACGAGCTGGCGGGCCTGGCCCGGCTGGTCAAGTCCTCCAGCCTCTGCGGGCTGGGCAAGACCGCCCCCAACCCCGTCCTGTCGACGCTGGAGTACTTCCGCGACGAATACGAGGCCCACATCGCCGGCACCTGCCCCGCCGGGGTGTGCAAGGCCCTGATCCGCTATGTCGTCACCGACGATTGCATCGGCTGCACCCTCTGCGCCCAGCAGTGCCCCGCCGACGCCATCGCCATGACACCCTACGAAAAACACCAGATCGACCCCGAAAAGTGCGTCCGCTGCGGCAACTGCAAACGCATCTGCCCGGCCGATGCGGTCCGGGTGGAGTAGAGGAAACAGCATGGGCCGCGGAGACGCGGAGGACGCAGAGAAGACGAAGAGGTAAGAAGCAGACGGAAGGAACAGCGAATATCGAATCTCGAATACTGAATATCGAATCTCGAAGTGCATACGGGTACGGCCGGCCCGCTTGCGGTTTCGCGAAGAAGGTTCCCGACCCTCGATCTTCACAGGCGAATAGAGATCGGAACAGGATAAGGGTCGAAAGACGATGCCCAGGATTTGGATAGACAATCAGGAAGTGGACGTGTCCGAGGGATCGACGATCCTGGACGCGGCCCGCGCGCTGGGGATGGATGTGCCGGCGCTGTGCCATCGGACGGGGTGCTCGCCGTCCACGTCCTGCATGTGCTGCGTGGTGCGGGTGAACGGCTCGCCCAACCTCGTGCCGTCCTGCGCGACGGTGGCGGTCGAGGGGATGCGGGTGGAGAGCGAGACGGAGGAGGTCCGGGCGGGGCGGCGCGGGGCGCTGGAGCTGCTGCTCAGCGACCACGTCGGCGACTGCATGGGACCATGCCAGTGCATCTGCCCGGCCGGGATGGACATCCCCACCATGATCCGCCAGATCCACGCCGGCGACCTCCCCGCCGCGATCGAGACCGTCAAGGCCCACATCGCCCTGCCGGCCGTGCTGGGACGGATCTGCCCCGCGCCGTGCGAAAAGGGCTGCCGGCGGGGACAGGCCGATGCGCCCGTCTCGATCATGCTGCTCAAACGCCGCGCCGCCGACGCGGACCTGGCCGGCGAGGCGCCCTATCTGCCGGACCGCCTGCCCGCCACGGGCAAGCGGGTCGCCATCGTCGGCGCCGGCCCGGCCGGGCTGGCGGCGGCGTACTACCTCCTCCAGCAGGGCCACGCCTGTGTCCTCTTCGACCAGCGGGAGGCCCCCGGCGGCATGCTCCGTTACGGCGTGGGCGAGCAGGAGCTGCCGCGGGACGTGCTGGACGGCGAGATCGCGGTGATCGAGAGGCTCGGGGCCGAGTTCCGCCTGGGCGTCCGCGTGGGCCATGACCCCTCGGTCGCCGACCTTCGCCGCGACTTCGACGCCGTATTCCTGGCCGTGGGCCGGCTGGCCGACGGCGACGCCGAACGGCTGGGGATCGAGGCCGTCAAGGGCAAGGTCCGCGTCCGCGGCGGGACGCTGGCGACGGCCGTCGAGGGCGTGTTCGCCGGCGGGGACGCGGTGCGGGCGCAGCGGATGACCGTCCGCGCCGTCGCCGACGGGCGGTCGGCGGCGATCGCCATCGGCCGGCACCTGGCGGGCGGGCCCGTCACGGGCGAGGCGGAGGCCTTCAACTCCCGCATCGGCAGGCTGCGCGAGGGGGAGATCGGGCGTTTCCTGGCCGGTGCGTGCGGGTCGGCGCGGATCGAGCCGGAGGCGCCCGGGTCGGGCCTGTCCGCCGCTGCCGCCGTCGCCGAGGCCGCCCGCTGCCTGCATTGCGACTGCCGCAAACCGCTCGACTGCAAGCTGCGGATCTACGCCGGCCGCTACGGCGCCCGGACCAGCCGCTTCCGCGACGAGCGCCGCGACTTCCTCCAGCACGCCGACCACCCCGCCGTCCTCTATGAGCCGCTCAAGTGCATCCAGTGCGGCCTGTGCATCCAGATCGCCGCCCGCCACGGCGAGAAGCTGGGGCTGACCTTCATCGGGCGGGGGTCCGACGTCCGGGTGGCCGTGCCGTTCGGCGAGGGCCTTGCCCAAGGCCTGGCCGTCGCGGCCGCCGAGTGCGCCCGCGCCTGCCCCACCGGCGCCCTGGCGGCGAGGGACTCTGGAACGGCCCGGGCCGATGCGGTAGACTGAGTGTTTGCGGGCTGGAAGGACCGTTGGCGAAATAACCCGCATCACGCCCTCCCCGCGTGCGTTTAAGCAGGTGGTTGGGAACTCACTGGATTGGTACTGACACCCCGGGCAGCCGGGGGCAGGGCGGCAGGGCGTTTGCAGGAGGCAGACCATGAGGACCGGGCTGATCCGCACCGCGTGCGTTGTCGCGGCCGTCGCGGGACTGGGGCTGTGCGCCGCGTCCCGTGCCGACACCGTGACCAAGACCGACGGGACCGTCTACACCGGGAAGATCCAGGAGGAGAACCGCACCTGGGTGGTCATGGAGGTGAACCAGGACGGCAAGACCTTCACGATCCCCATCCTCCAGTCCCAGATCGTCAAGATCGAGCGCGGCGACAAGCCCGCCACGCCGACTGCGCCCGCCGCCGATGAGCCCAAGCCCGTCGCCGCCGGGCCGGGATACTACCCCCTGCCCATCCAGGGGGAGATCGGCGTGGAGGTCCAGGCCGCCTTCCTCGCCACCGCCCTGGACGACGTGGCCAAGCTCAAGCCCGATTACCTCGTGTTCGTCTTCGACAGCGAGGGCGGGTCGGCCCAGGAGGCCGTCAAGCTGATGGACCTGATCGCCAAGGCCCGGCGCAGCCATCGGGTGGTGGGGCTGATCCGCCGGGCGACCTCCTCGGCCGCGGCCGTCGCCCTGGCGGTGCCCGAGCTGTACATCTACCCCACCGGGCAGATCGGCGACGCCACCGGCGTGGCGCCGGCGAAGGCGAGCAAGGTCGCGCCGCTGGACGACGCGTCCCGGGCCCTGCTGCGGACCCGCGTGCCGGCCGAGGCGAAGGCGGCGGGCCATCCCGCGCTGGTCGCCGAGGGGCTGGTCGATCCGTCGCTGGAGCTGGCGATCGGCCTGTTTGAGGGGCGCAAGACCCTCAACAAGGGGCGGGGCGGCAAGGTGATCACCACCGAGGGCCAACCGCTGGTGCTGTCCGGCGCCGACGCCGTGGACGCCGGGCTGGCCAAGGGCACCGCCGACGACATGGCCGCGTTGGACAAGGCCCTGGGGCTGAAGGAATGGCACGTGGTTCGGGGCACGGGCTGGGTGCAGATGGCGCGCGACGGGCAGGACTTCCGCCGCAAGCTGGAGCTGGCCGCCCTGAAGGAGCGTCGCGACGCCTACATGGCGAAGGTCGGCCCCCGGCTGGAGCAGATCGACAAGGAAATCGCCGACGCCAGGGAAAACGGCAGGAAGGTGGAGAAGGACAAGCGCGACCTGGAGAGGCGGTACGAGCGGGACGTTCAGGATATCGATGACGACTACAAGGCGGACCTGAAGGTGGCCGACCAGTGGGTCGAGTCCAATCCCGGCTACCGCGCCGAGATGCGCCGCCGCGCCAAGGACCGCCGCGACAACGCCCTCAAGAACCTCCGGCAGCGCCTCGAGCCCGAAGTGAATCGCATCAAGGAAGACATCCGCAAATGGCTCGACGTCATCAATCGCCTCGAAGACGAGAAGAAGGAAATCAACCGCAACATACCGCGGTAGGCGCGTTCCTTCAGGAACCGCCGAGAGCGCCGAGAACGCGGAGAGGGAACAGAACGACCGGCGTCGGAAAACTTCCGCGTTCTCCGCAACCTCCGTGGTGCGATGTCCGCCCTACGGGACCGCCACCCGGGAGCGGAACTCGGGCAGGCCCTTGGCGTCGACCTTCAGCCGATACAGCGTGCCGTCGGGGGTGTCGGCGTCGGCCGAGCCGCCGGCGGTGGTGACGTAGAGCTCATCGAGGCCCTTCCCGCCGAAGATGGCGGAGCTGACCTTGGCGACGGGGAATTCGACCTTCTCGATGAATTCGCCCGCTTCCGTGTAGCGGAAGATCCCGTACCCGTTCCAGCGGGCCGACCAGAGGTTGCCGGCGGTATCGATGGTCATGCCGTCCGGCACGCCCTGCTCGGCCGACAGGTCCAGGAACACCTCCCGGTTGGACAGATCGCCCGTGGCGGCGTCGTAGTCGAAGCGGAAGATCCGCCGGGTGGTCGAGCACGTCCAGTAGAACCGCCGCCGGTCGGGCGTGAAGGCCATGCCGTTGGAGATCCCCGTCCCCCGGAACAGGCACGTGATCGCCCCGTCGGGCTCGACCCGGAACAGCCCGCCGGATTGGGGCGTCCTGCCCATCGTCCCGGCGTACACCCGCCCCGCCGGGTCGGCGATCACGTCGTTGAACCGCGTCATGCCGTCGTCGATGTCCTCCGCCACCTTCGTCGTCCGCCCGTCCGCGGCCAGCCGGTCGATGCGGTTGGGCCCGAACAGCAGCAGCGAGCCGTCTTCCTGGAACGTGAACCCGCCGGTCACCCGCCCCGCGTGAACCAGCCCGCCCTCGCCCGTGGCGGCGTCGTAGCGGTAGATCCTCCCGGCCGGGATGTCCACCCAGTACAACCACCCGCCGCGCTCGTCCCACAACGGGTTCTCCCCGCACGCGCAGTGGTAGTTGGCCAACGGTTGGATCTCATACGCGGAGTCGGTCATCGGTTCCACCTTTGATCATGAGCTTCCCTGGGACCCATTCAGTCCCGCAAGTCCGGCACCTCCAGCTTCACCCCGCCGCGGAGGGCGGACTGGTGGGCGAGCACGCCGGGCAGGACGAAGTCCATGGATCGGTATACGTCCACCGGGGGCGGGGTGTCGTTGACGATGCTGTCGATGAACTCCTCCACCATC
>DASRZG010000486.1:0-8657 GCA_035686585.1 Phycisphaerae bacterium | reverse complement strand
CGTTTGCGTGTAAAGCCTTGTACGGACCCGCAAACAGGCAAAAGGGCTGGGTTCTACTGCATGCTGACGAACGAGCCTGTCAGCAGGGAGAATTCGCATGGAGACATTGCTTGGTTCCCTGCTGGCGCAGATCTGGCGCGCATACGTAAGGACAGGTACGCGCAGGTAACGTCATTACTTGGCGAATACTAGGGGAAGAACGATGGAGGCTGCTGAAGTTGCCACGATATATGGGACCTTCTTGAACCGCGTTATTCTTTGGCTGCGAAAGCGTGGGCACGTCGTCGATTCGAAGAGCCATATCAGTCACACCGTCACCCATGATGACCTGGTGACTGTGACGCTGACAGAGCCTATTCATTGTAGCGAATGGCCATATGACCCTAAGTCATCGAAGAAGATACATATTGTGGCCGAGTTTGAGGATGTGGTATGCCTGCGAAAGGAAGCCTGTATTAAGACGAACTTGCGCGTAGCGTACTTTCACCCTAAAGGCGGAGGCGTAAGGGCGGTTGAGTGTTTGCACTACGACTCTCAGATTCCGGCAGATTATGGACATCCAATCTGCCACGTGCAATGTTGCAGCAAGGTATCGTTGAACAGATTGCCGGAAATGCTGCGTGAGAAATATGGGTATCCCATAGATGATTCTCTCCGTGGCAGGTGCCAGACGATTAGGATTCCGTCTGCATTTGTGAGTTTCCTGAGTTTGTTCGCGGTATTGGCCGCAGACCATCTCCCTGAGGGTGACTGGAGCGCATTTCTATCGGAATTCAGGAGTACGGGCGACAAATGCCGTCTAGCATGTGGGGGGCAAATGGATGCGATCAGGAAGCAGTCGCTGTCAGCGTGGTCTTGGTACGAGCCCCGCCCCCCACTCATGTGCCGAAGGCTATTGACCGTTCCAACAGACTGCACGCCAGCGCAATGCAGGATCCACCTTAGCGAAACATGATGAAGGTAATTGCAGGGCAAGGACGAGAGGGGGGAAGGGGAAGAAAGGGAAGAAAGAGGGAAAGAGAGAGGGGCACTTTTCTGGCCCACATCCGCTGTGACCTCTTTGCATGAGGCGTCTTCCTGCTTCCAGCTTCGCTAAGAGCTTCCCACTCCACCAAGGCTTCCCACTCCGCCAAGGCTACGTAGGACGAGACGTAGGACGAGACGTAGGACGAGACGCAGGACGAGACGTAGGACGAGATGCAGGACGAGATGCAGGACAAGATGCCGTGACAAGATGCACGGGCGGGGGGAGCAACAGCACGCGCTCCCCGCCGGGTCGCGGCTAAACGGGGGGCCTCCGGTACTCCGGTACTCCGGTACTTCCGGCTTCGCCTTCGGCTGCGCCGTGACAAGTCCGATACTCCGGTACTCCGGCCGTCTCGGCGGCGGGCCACCAACCATAACACATAACAGATGGGCGAGTTTTACGGCTGTTTACAAGGCCTCGGGGGGAACACTCGGAAACACATATATGTCATTATATAGAAATCACTTACGCGCGTTTCGGGGTGTTTACAACGGGTCGTTTTGTAAACAGTCCGCCGACCTGACTCGATCTGCGGGGAGGATGGGACGGGATTCGGTGAGCTGGTCCCCGGCGGCGCAACGCCGGGGCGTGGGTTAGAGGTCGGGCTCTTCGAGGGGGACGGGGCAGTATTCCTTCCGGCCGCAGTCGCGGCAGTGGGCGCCGGTCCAGATGGCGTCGAGCATGTCCAGGACGGGGTCGATCAGGGCGGTCTGGTCGGTCCAGAGGCCGGCTTCGAAGTTGCGGCGGCGGGGGCTCTTGGCGCCCAGGCCGGCGCCGGTGAGGTTGGCGGAGCCGAGGTACATCGTCCGCCCGTCGGCGATCAGGGCCTTGGCGTGGACACGCGGGCAGCGCCGCATGGTGAGGTGGGCGGGGACGTGCCGCTTCAGCTCGGCGAGGAACGGCCCGCTGGGCACGCCGCTGTGCAGCAGGCGGATCTCGACACCCCGCTCGGACAGGCCCTCGAACAGGGCCAGGATCGACCGCGCCCGGCCGCGTCCGCTCGGCACGTGCACGTCCTTGACGTTGGCGGTGACGACGAACAGGCGATGCCGGCAAGAGTCCATCGCCTCCTGAAGGGCGTCGTGCAGGTGGTCATCGTTGAGGACGGGGCGGATCACGGAAGTAGTATCGGCGCCGGGACCGGACGAACGTGAGGGCACGGGGTGCGGGGGCTTGTCCCACGCAGCGCAGTGCGTGGGCGTAAGCGCCCGGTTCCCCCGCTACCGGTTCCTATTCGAGGGAGTTCACTGCATCGGAGACGAGGTCGGCGGTGACATCGTCGAACACGGCGACGTTTCCGAGTGTGGTCGGAAGGACGAAACGCGGCACGCCGGCTCGCGACTTCTTGTCGTGCGCCATGATCTCGGCGAGGCGCTTCGGGTCGCGGGCCCGGGCAGGGATCTCGGGCAGATCGTCAAAGCGGACCGGCAGGGACAGGGCCTTCAGCAGGTCGCGGACCCGGCCGGCATCGTCCCCGCCGATCAGCCCGCGGGCGACGGCGATGTGGCAGGCGGCGACCATGCCCAGCGAAACGGCCTCGCCGTGCCCGATCGCGCCGTAGCCGCAGGCCGCTTCGATGGCATGCCCGATCGTGTGCCCGAAGTTGAGATGGGCCCGCCGGCCCGATTCGCGCTCGTCGGCGGCGACCACGGCCGCCTTGATGGCGACGTTGCGGGCGATCAGCTCGGCCAGGACGCCGCTGTCGGCGGGGCGGATGGCGGCGGCGTTGTCCTCGATGAACTCCAGCAGCGACCGGTCGCGGATGACGGCGTGCTTGACGCACTCGGCGAGCCCGTTCCCCAGCTCCCGCGGCGGGAGGGTCTTCAGCACGGCCGCGTCGATCAGCACCGCCCGCGGCTGGTGGAAAGCCCCGATCAGGTTCTTGCCGGCCGGCGCGTCGATGCCCGTCTTGCCCCCCACCGACGAATCCACGTCCGCCAGCAGCGTCGTCGGCACGTTGACGTAGTCCAGCCCGCGCAGGGCCGTGGCGGCCACGAACCCCGCCAGGTCGCCCGTCACCCCCCCGCCGACGGCCACGATCACCGCCGACCGGTCGATCGCCGGCGACAGGCCCAGCAGCCGGTCCATCACCTGCCCGTAGACAGCCAGGCACTTGCTGGCCTCTCCGGCCGGGAAGTCGATCACGTCCGCCGTCACGCCCGCCGCGGCGAGCGAGTCCGTCACGGCGCCGGCATACAGGCCGCGGACGGTCGAGTCGGTGATGACCACCGCCCTGCCCGCCGCCGCCAGGGACTCCACGGCCGCACCCACCTCGCCCAGCACGTCCACGCCCACGGAGACGTCGTAGGAACGCTCGCCCAGGTTCACCGGCACGGTCTTGACCATCGGCATCACTCGTCTCCCGCGGGGTGGCGCTTCCGCTCCTTGAAGTCCTCCGCCTGCCGGATGAGGTCCTCGTCCACCTCGCCGGGCTGCTCGACCTCGGCGGGCGTATCGGCGACGCCCTCGGCGGCGTCCTCGAACCGCAGGGGCTTGTACTCGAGCGTCCTCCTCGGGCCCGCCCGGGCGCGGCGCCAGACGAAGATGAACACCATCAGCAGGACGACGACGAGCGTCCCCAGGACCAGGAAGGGCTTGGGGATATTGATCCGGGCGCCCGAGCCCGGCCTGTACAGGCCTCGGGCGACGACCACGGCATACTCGGCGGTCTTGCCCCCGCCGCCCTCCTCGGGCAGGCGGACGACCTTGTAGAACAGCCCGGCCACGCTGACGTCGCTGCGCTCGGGTATCTCGGGCGGCTGGTCGGACATCACCACCAGGATGGGCCTGCTCTCGCCGGTGGACTGCTCCGTGAGCACCACCGCGTACACGGGGCCGACGTGGTAGGTGGTGGGCGCCACCAGATCCGACATGTCCATCCCGCCGCTGCAGGCACCTTCGACTGTGATGAGCCTGCCGCGGTAGTCGGCCGGCCTGCGCCACAGGTTCCTCGGGCTGGGCCGGTCGGCATCCTTGCGGATGTCCCGGTCGGCAGGAAGCATGGCGGCCCGGCGGAGGAGGATCGACAAGGCCGCCCCGTCGAGCAGCTCGTTGCCGTCGCGGACGTCCTCGAGGGCGGTTCGTTCCTCGTCGGTATAGGCCAGGGCCTCCTCGATGGTCTTGGCGGGCTCGGCCGGCCTGACGGCGGGTTGGGTCGGCACAATCGGGATGGTGTCGATGGGATCGATCGTCGGCTGGGTCGGCACGGGCTGGGCAAGCCCCGCCGTCGCCGACAGCCATACCGCCGCCACGACGGCCCAGGGGCGCCCCGCCCGTGAGGCGGCCAAGCCGGCGTTGTGTAATTCATTCCCTGGCCGGTACATCCGCGTGTCTCCACGTTCTGTGGGCATTGTACACCGCCGCCGGGTTGGCCGGAATGAAAACCGCGACGCGCCCGTGGGCACGCCGCGGTGGAAGGAGGAGGTCATGGCCTCGAATTCGCTTCGCTTACGGCAGCAGGAACGTGTCGACCGTGCTGGCGGGCTCCTCGTCGCCGCGGTAGTCGTACACGCCTTCGACCAGCCAGATGTTGTTGCCGTTGACGCCGACGTGCCCGCTGGCGGTCCACTGGACCGACCCGTCCAGGTACAGGACGTTCTGGCCGGTGCCGCCGTGGTTGTCGCTGACGTCCCGCCCGATCCGGTCGCGTCGGAACGTACCGTCCACGAACACCGGGTGCCGCTCGGAGACGATCGCATACTGCTGGGCCACGTTGACCAGCTCGGGCAGGTCGCGCCGGATGGGCCCGGCCAGGCAGTGCTGATAGGTGTAGGCCAGGTTCCGCGGGCTGGGGAAATCGACCAGCCCCTGGCGGACAACGAACGTCGCGCACCGTGCGGCGGGGCACTGAAACACGCTGGGGGGAGAGTAGTTGTCGCGCACCAGGCGGAACAGGGCGGCGGTGTTGGAAGCGTGGGTCCGTCCGGGGTCGCCGAGCCAGACGCGGGTCGGGTGCGGCGGGACGGGCAAGGCCTCGTTGTTGGCGCTGGCGTAGTGGTTCAGCCCGGTCCAGATCGCGGAGATGTTATCGGCGCACAGCACACGGTGAGCCCCGTCGCGGGCCTTGTACAGCGCCGGCAGCAGGACGCCCAGCGCCAGCAGCAGCACGGCCGCCACCGCCCCGAGCTCGCGGAGGGAGAACGTCGGCGTCCAGGCGCGGCGCTGGATGGGCTGGGCCTGGACCAATGCCTCGGTCCGGCGCATGGCGCGGATGCGGTCGAGCGTGCGGTCCACCAGGTCCTCGGGAGGGTCCGGCGCGGACCAGGTGCCCAGGGCCGCCAGGGCATTGGAGATATCGTTGTGCAGGGCGGCGAAGGACTCTTCGCATTCCAGTCGCCGCCGCACCCCCTCGCCCTCCTGCGCATCGCACTGGCCGAGAGCGTAGTCGATCAGCAGTTGTTCGTCGCGCTCACGTTCAGTCATTTCCGGGCTTCCCGAATGCCGCCTTCCATCTCCTCGCGAACTCCTTAACCGCCACGTGGAGGCGGCTCTTTACCGTCCCCAGCGGAACGTCGAGTATTTCCGATATATCCTTGTACGGCAACTCGTGAAAATAGCCCAGCAGAAGGACCGTCCTGAGGTTATCGGGCATCTGCCGAACAATACTTCGTACGCTCTCGGCCGTCTCCCGGTTCTCGATACTTTCGCTGGGAGGCGGAATCTCCGCCGGCATCAGGTCCACGTAGCGGGCCCCGTTCTGGTCCCCGGACGAGCCGACCAGGGCGTCCAACTCCGCCGCCGGACGCCGGCTGCGGGTCCGGAGGGCGTCCCGCGCCTTGTTGGCGGCGATGGTAAACAGCCAGGGCTTGAGCCGGCGGTTCACGTCGAACCCCCCCGCCGACAGGTGGACTTGGAGAAACGTCTCCTGGAAGACGTCCTCGGCCAGGGCGGCGTTGCCGACGAACCGGGCCAGGAAATGGAATAACTCCCGGCGGTACCTGTGGATGAGCATCTCGAGGGCAGCCGTGTCGCCCTCCTGGTACCGGACCATCAACTGCTCGTCCGATATGTACTGCCTGGCCTTGGGGCTGTGAGAATGGTCACCGCTCATGTTGGACGCCTGACGCGAGCACGCCCGCGAGGGTCGGGCGCGCAAGACACTCCCTGCACATACACTTAGTCCGTCCATCTTAGGATCGCGCGCACCGATCCGCCAATTTTATTTCGCCCCCTTCCCCGTCTCGATGCCCCCGTAATCGTCCGCCTCAGGCCGTGACGGTCCACGTCCGCGGGTGCCTGTCCAGGTAGTGCACGGTCAACTCGGAAAACGTCTCGCGCAGGTACTTCGCCAGGTTCATCATCCCCGGCATCTCGCTGGTGCCGTGCTCCACCGCGATCACCGCCGCCCCCAACTCGACCAGCCGTTCCCGCGTCGCCCAGTAGCTCGCCCCGTCGTAGCAGACGATCAGCACGTCGGCGCCCAGGTCCACCATGTCCTTGTCGGGCCCCCCGCAGCCGACGCCCAGGGCCGGGCGGGACACGATCCGCTCCGGGTCGCCCAGCACCGACACGCTGTCCTCGCCCAGCGGGGCGATCTTCTCGGCCACCATCCGGGCGAACCGGCGCAGCGGGACCGGCTCGATGGCGTAGCCGGCGTGCCAGGGGTGGTCGCTCTCGGCCACCCGCTCGGTCAACCCCAGCCAGTCCGCCCACGAATCGCGGATGCCGATGCCGGGCCAACTGTCCCACACGTCATGGCAGCGGAGCACCACCAGGCCGGTCTCGGCCAGCAGAGCCGTCTTGGCCGTGCCGGGGGCGACGTGGCGGAGGCGGTCCTCCGCCGCCTCGTGCTGCCAGAAGGTCGGCTCGTGGGTAATGAACAGGTCGCACCCCATCTCGGCCGCCGCGCGCAGGTCGTAGATGGAGGCGTACCAGCCCACGCCGACCGTACGGATCGGCCGGGACGGGTCGCCCGCCTTGACGGTGTCCACCGTCCGGCCCGGGTCCACCCAGGTCGCTCGCGAAAGCAGGTGCTGGTGCAGGTCGCTGGTGTTCATTCTTCCTCTCCCAAGGCCGGGGGCGCCGCGGGTCCTTGACAGCCCCGACGGCGACGAGTATACATGCGGCCCCCGCGGACGCGGCGGAGAATCCACCGATGCCTCTCTACCAGGTTCTGGCTCTGGCGGTTGGCTTGGGCATGGACGCGATGAGCGTTTGCATGGCGGTGGGGGTGCGCTGGCACGGGGGGCGGCAGAAGTTCCGCCTGGCCTGGCACATGGGCCTGTTCCAGTTCCTCATGCCCCTGCTGGGCTGGCTGGCGGGCAAGCCCCTGGCGGCCGTGATGAAGACGGTGGGGACCTACGCGGCCGCGGTCCTGGTCTTCGCCATCGGGGCCAAGATGCTGTACGAGGTGATCCGCGCCGCCCCCGGCGCGGTGGCCGAGGGCGTCGAGCACGCGGCCCAGCACGGCCTGCACGTCAAGCCCAACGATCCGACGCGCGGCTGGTCGCTGGTGGGTCTGTCGGTCGCCACCAGCATCGACGCCCTGGTGGCGGGGTTCTCGCTGGGCCTGCGCGGCGAGAACATCTGGACCGCCAGCCTGGTGATCGGGGTGGTGGCGGGGCTGATGGCCCTGGCGGGCGTGGTCGCCGGCAAGCGGATCGGCAAGGCCCTGGGCCGCCCCGCCGAGATCGCCGGCGCCGTCATCCTGATGGCCCTGGCGGTCGTGTTTGTGCTGGCATAGGGGCGGGGCGCGCTGCCGTTTAGCCGCGACCCGGAGGGGAGCGCGTCGCTGCCGCACATTGTGCCTCGGCATGCACCCACACGTCCCCCGCGGCGCCTTGCAGCGCGACCCGGACCAGGTTTCCCAGGTTTCGCTCCAGGTGGGGCGGAAGTCCTTGGTCCGGTGCCCCCTTGACGATCTGCCCCGGTTGCACTATACGAACTCGACCGAGAGGCCGCTGCAGTAGCAAGCCGAGGAGGCCCTATGCCCAACGCCTATCTGGAATCCCCGTATCTTCAGGACGACAACGCCCTCTGGCTGCGCGGAAACCTCCACACGCACACCACTCGCTCTGACGGCCAGGAGGCGCCCCAGGCCATGCTGGACCGCTACGCCGAACTTGGCTACGGGTTCCTGGGCCTGAGCGACCACGACGTCTATGGGGACGCCACCGGCCTGGACGCCCGCGGGCTGGTGCTGCTGCCCGGGGTGGAGCTTTCCTGCGGACCGCACGTCCTGGACGTTGGCGCGAGACGGCTCGTGCCTGCCGACACCGATCACCAGGCGCTGCTGGATCGCGTCGCCCGCGACAGCGGTTTCGCCGTGCTGTGCCATCCCAACTGGCAGGAGGACTATGCCCACTATCCCTACGAGCTCCTGCGTACGCTCACGGGGTACGTCGGCATGGAGATCTACAACGGCGCGTGCATCGAAATGCCCGGCAACCACCTGGCCACCGACAAGTGGGACCGCCTGCTGACGCTGGGGCGGAAGGTCTGGGGGTTCGCCAACGACGACGCCCACGCCGCGCGCCACATTGGTCGGGGCTGGAATGTGGCGCGCGTCCGGGAGGCTACGGCCGAGGCGGTGCTGGGCGCCCTGCGGGCCGGCAGCTTCTACGCCTCCAATGGGGTTGAGATCAGGTCGATCGCTTGCGACGGCCCCGTGCTCCGCATCCACGCCCCCCTG
>DASRZG010000485.1:0-3325 GCA_035686585.1 Phycisphaerae bacterium | reverse complement strand
TCGGGGTTTCGTAACTACGGCACTTCCCTGGGGGCCTTCTGGCTTACGTACCTGCTTACCCTGCTGTGGACCCTTCTGGGGGCGCTGCCCGGTCTGCTGATGACGGCGGTAATGGCGTTATCCGCGATACGATACGGTAGGTTGGAGGATCCCCCCGGATGGCTCCTTGCGATCGGCATCACCGGCTACTTTCTGTTCCTGGCCGGAACGGTCGTCATGTCGAACTGGGCGTCGATGCGCTACTCCCAGACTTGGTTCCTCCTGGCCGACCACCCGTCGATGGGGGTGCTGAACGCCATTCGCCGCAGTATTGAGATGATGCGCGGGCACAAGCTCAGGCTGTTCGGGATGACCTTCCTGTTGGGACTGCTGTTCGTCGCGGGGACGATACTGACCTGCGGGATCGGCGGCATCCTGTTCCTGATCTTCGGCTACCCCTTCCTGGGCGCGTGTCTGGCCGTCTTCCATGAGGACCTGGCTCCGCCGGCCCAGATGGCGTCCCAGGGCCGGACCGGCTGGGAGCCCGCCCCCCTCCCCGCAAAGCCAGGCTCCCCAGGCCCGCCACAACTGCCGCGCTGCTAGGACTGCACGGAGCCCTCATAGCTCCCCGCGAAGCTTGCGGAGCAGGTCCAGCGCCTGCAGCGGCGTCATGCCGTCCAGGTCGGCCTCCTTGATCGCGCGGGCCACGCGGGTGGCGGGGTCGGCGAACAGCTCCATCTGGGGGGCGCCGGCGCGCTTGGCCATGGCGGGCACGTCCAGCCCGCCGGCCAGGTGCGCCTCCAGCTGCGGCAGCAGTTGCCGGGCCCGTTCGATCACCCCCTTGGGCACGCCTGCCAGGCGGGCCACGTGCACGCCGTAGCTGCGGTCCGTGCCGCCGCGATCGATCTTGTGCAGGAACACCACCTCGTCCGCCCACTCCCGCACGCTCACGTTGAGATTCGTCACCCCCTTGAGCATCCCCTCCAGCTCCGTCAGCTCGTGGTAGTGCGTGGCGAACAGCGTCCGGCACCGCACCCGCGCGGCGATGTGCTCGCAGATCGCCCACGCCAGCGCCAGCCCGTCGCAGGTGCTGGTCCCGCGGCCCACCTCGTCCAGGATCACCAGCGACCGGCTCGTGGCGTTGTTGAGGATGTTGGCCGTCTCGATCATCTCCACCATGAAGGTCGAAAGCCCCGCCGTCAGCTCGTCGGCGGCGCCCACGCGGGTGAAGATCCGGTCCACGATGCCGATCTCCGCTTCCTCCGCCGGCAGGAAGCAGCCCGTCTGCGCCAGCAACGTCAGCAGGGCCGCCTGGCGGATGTAGGTGCTCTTGCCCGCCATGTTCGGGCCGGTGATGATCAGCAGCCGGTCGCTCTCCGCCTCCATCTCCACGTCGTTGGCGACGAACTCCTCCCCCAGCATCTCCGCCAGGACGGGGTGCTTGCCGCCGACGATCCGCAGGACGTTGTCCTGTGTGATCCGGGGCCGGCGGTAGCCTCTCTCGGCCGACAGGGCCGCGAACGCCGCCAGGACGTCCAGCGTCGCCACGGCCTCGGCGGCGGCCTGGAACCGGCCCACGTCCGCGGCCAGTTCCGCCCGGACCTGCTCGAAGAGCTTCTCCTCCAGCCGGCGCGCCCGCTCCTCGGCCGTCAGGACCTCCGATTCGAACCGCTTCAGATCGTCGGTGATGTACCGCTCGGCGTTCTTGAGCGTCTGCTTGCGGACGTAGTCGGCGGGCACCTTGTCGGCGTTGGCGTGGCTGATCTCGATGTAGTAGCCGAAGACCTTGTTGTAGCCCACCTTCAGCGCGGACACGCCGGTCCGGGCGACCTGCCCCCTCTGGTATTCCGCCAGCCAACTGTGGGCGTCGGAGCTGATCCGGCGGAGATGGTCGAGCGGCTCGTCGAAGCCGTCGGCGATCACCCCGCCGTCGCGGAGGACGGCGGGGGCGTCGGGGTGAATCGCCCGCCCGATCAGCCCCGCCGGCTCCTCCAGGCCGGCAAAGGCCGCCGGCATCGCCGACAGCAGCTCGCTGCCGGCCGAGCCGAGCAGCTCGGCCAGATCCGGCAGCCGGCGGAGCGTCTCGCCCAGCCCCAGCAGCTCCCGCGGCCTGACGCGCGACATGGCGATGTTGGCGGCGATCCGGTCGATCGCGCTGGTCCCGCCCAGCAACTCCCGCAGCCGGTGCAGGCGGGCCGGGTCGGCCGCCAGCTCGGCGACGGCGTCCTGGCGGGCGACGATGTGGGAGTACGACCGCAGCGGGTAGGTCAGCCACCGCTCCAGCAGCCGGGCGCCCATGCCCGTGGCGGTGGCGTCGACGGTGGCGATCAGGGCGCCGGCCCGCTTGCCCGTCCGCAGCGTCCGCAGCACCTCCAGGCAGCGGATGGTGTTGCCGTCCATGATCACGAAGTCCGACCGGTCGAACCGCCGCAGCGCGGCGATGTGCTCCAAGGCCGTCCGCTGGGTCTCGCGGAGGTAGTCGATGATCGCCCCGGCCGCCGACAGCGAGGGGTCGTACCCGTCGAAGCCGAACCCCGCCAGCGTGTCCGACCGGAAGTGCTCCCGCAGCAACTGTGCCGACGCGTGGGCGTCGAACGCCCACGGCGGCCTGGTCGTCGCCGTCGCGTCGATGCACTGGCGGAGGGAATCGCGGAACCGCGGCCCGTCCATCCCCGAGCCGTCCGGCACGAGCACCTCGGCCGGGCGAATCCGCACCAGCTCGTCCAGGGCGTGATCGGCGGGCGCCTGCATGCACTCGAACCGCCCGCTGGAAAGCTCCACCCAGGCCATGCCGATCTGCCGGTCGGCGTCGTCGCCATCCGCTTTGCCGCCGGCGGGGTCGAACACGGCCGCCAGGTAGTTGCCCTCGCGCTGAGAGAGCAGGTTCTCCTCGGTCAGCGTGCCCGGGGTCACCAGGCGGGTGATGTCGCGCTGGACGAGCCCCTTGGCCTGGGATGCGTCCTCGACCTGCTCGCAGATGGCGACGCGGAGGCCGGCCCGGACGAGCTTGGCGAGGTACCCGTCGAGGGCGTGGTAGGGGATGCCCGCCAGCGGGACGGCGGTGGGGCCCTTGCTCCGGCTGGTCAGCGCCAGCCCCAGCACCCGCGAGGCGGTCTTGGCGTCCTCGTAGAACATCTCGTAGAAGTCGCCCATCCGGAACAGCAGGATGTAGTCGGGGTACTGCTGCTTGAACGCGCGGTACTGCCGCATCGCGGGGGTATCGAGTTGCGGGGTCTCGCCGTCCGTCATCGTCGCCGAAACGATGATAGGCCCCCGCCCGCCCGCCGACAAGGGGCGGCCGGCACGCCGGGTGGCACCCCCAAGCCGGGCCCGCCGGGGCCGGGCC
>DASRZG010000484.1:0-4156 GCA_035686585.1 Phycisphaerae bacterium | reverse complement strand
TAACGCATCGGCGGGGGAAAGGGCGGTTTTTCCGGCTTCCCTCAGCCCTTGCGGGCCAGCAGCATCCAGTCCCACGGGTAGGGCTCGCCCATCCAGGCGGGCGGGGCGGCGAAGGCGGTCTCCCAGGGGTACTCGACCTTGCCGACCTGGACCACCTCCAGCCCGACGGCGGCGATGGTGACGGCCAGCTCCTCGCGCAGGTAGTGCTTGGTGGGCACGCCGTTGCGGCAGAGGATGCCCGTGGGCGGGGAAGCGCCGGGATCGGTGAAGGCCTCGGTCTCCTCCGCGGCCGCCTGCCGCGGGGGGAGGCCTTCCTTCAGGTTCCACTGGAGCAGGCGGAACTGGCTGTACAACTCCGACTCGAGCGAGGGGACCACCAGCAGCAGGTGCCCGCCGGGGCGGAGGCAGCGGGCGGAGTTGGCCAGCACGGCCGATCGGGCTTCGTGGGAGGGCATGATCGCGACATTGACGCTGACGGCGAAGTCGACCTTGGCCGGCCGGTCGGCGGTGAGGTCCGCCCGGGCGACGGTCACGTTGTCCAGGTCGGCGCAGCGGGTGCGGGCGATGTCGAGGCACTTGGCGGAGATGTCGTAACCCTTCACGCCGCCGAACGACTCGGCCAGCTCCGGCAGCAGCCTCCCCGTGCCGCAGCCCAGGTCGGCGGCGGTCCTGTCGTCCGAGCCGTGCCGGGCGATCGTCTCGAGGATCACACCGTGCCGGTCGTTGGCGTAGACGTCGAAGATCTCCCCATCGAAGTCCCGGGCCATCCTGTCCCAGTATTGCTCGTCCATGGCGCTCGACCGGTGCGGAGGAAATGTCAGGGGGTATTGTCACGCCGTTAGCGGGGCTGTGCAAGGCGAACATCCTGAAGGAGTCCGTTGCGGATTGGAGAGGAAGAAGAGGCATCTCGCCCCCCAGCGGAAGCGGGGGGTTCGAGACCTTGTGCAACCCGTGACGCACGCAAGCGGACCTGCACGGAACGACTCCACCGAAAGGGAAGTCCATAACCCCCCGCTTCCGCTGGGGGGCGATTGTCCCCACGCACGGGGAGACCCTCCCCAAATCCGCAATCCGCAATCCGCAATCAAAGGGGCTTCAGCCCCACGAACAGCCGGCTGTCCAGGTCGGTCAGCGGATCCACTTCGCCGATCGCGGCCGCTTGGGCGAAGGCCACGCCGGGATGGTCCGACCGCATCGCCCGCGCCAGCGGGGTGAAGGCCTTAGGTGCGCCCGTCCGCAGGCGGTCGGCGCCCATCTCGGAGATGGACATGGCCAGCTCGCCGAAGGCCCTCCGCGAGGTGGCGGCGGCGAGGAAGAAGTCCTCCGGCCCGTAGCCTTCGACCAGGCTGCGATTGATGCGGCCCGGCTCACCGGCCGGATCGCGCCCCGATCGGCCGTCGAGGAGCGTCACGAGGTGCTCGACGACGCGCCCACGGGCGCCGCTCTTGACCGCCAGCAACTGCGGGCCCAGGTCGGCGCTGTCGTAGTCGGTCCGCGAGGCAAGCCGTTCGGCCGACTGGGCGTGGCGCTTGGACCAGGCCTGCGGGTCGGCAGCGGCCGGGGCCGGCGGTCGGTCGAAGCTGGCCCCGACGAACGGGCTCAGCGACGCCCCTGACGCCCGGGCGGTGGCATGGGCCAGCCGCATGAGCTCCTGCATCGCCTCCAGGGCCTTTTCCACGCCTTCGCGTTCCAGCAGGTCGGCGATGGCGTCGGTCATCCAGGCTTCGGTGACGATCCCCTCGGGCGTACGGACCTCCCTGCCCAGCAGGTCGGCGATCTGCTTGCGGCCCAGGTCGCTGCGGGACATCTCGGCCAGGCCCCACATGTTGATCAGCCAGCATGGCCGGAGGCGGCGGATCAGGTTCGGGTCGCGCCGGACGTGCCCTGCCACCGAGAGCAGCTCGCCGGCTTCGCGCTGCCCGGCCTCGGTGACCGGCAGGAACACCGCGCCCTGGTCGCCGTCGAAGTCGGCGTTGAGGATCGGGCAGACCAGCAGCGGGATGCGGATGACGTTCTCGGGGATGCGGACGGGGTGGAACGCCAGCAGGCTGCCCGGGCCCATGGTGGGGGCGCGGTTGAAGATCACCCACGATCCGGCCATTACCTCGTCCAGCACGGCCGCCGCCTTGGCGCCGCGGGCCTTGACCTCCCTGTCGCCGCCGAGCTTCCGCCGGATCAGCGGGGCGAACAGGGTCCAGGCGATCTCCTCGGCCAGGCCGATCTGGTCGATGGCCATCTCCGGGCCCGGGGCCAGGACCGTCCTGCCGCTGAACATTACCCGGGTGCCCATCCGCACGTGCTCGCCGTCCAGCAGGCGGTCGAGGAAGGCCGCCACCGCCCGGGCAAGCTGGTCGCGGGCCTTGTCCTTCAGGCCCGCCGGGGCGGCGCCGGAGACGATCCGCTTCATCCGCTCGTTGGCCTCGGCAAGCTCCGGTGCCGCGTGCAGTTCCGGACAATCCCCGATCGCGTCCAGCTTGGCCCCGGCCAGCCAAGGGTGCTCGATCGGGCAGGCCAGCTCCATCGCCGCGCCCTCGAGCCGGGCGAAACCGAAGGTGAGCTTCTCGCCAGCCAGCTCCATCCGGATGCCCGCCACAGCCAGCCGGCGGAGGAGGTCGGCGAACTTCGGCGTCGGGGGCGGCGCCTGCTCGACGGGCCCGGCCGCCACGCGGGCCGCCAGCTCCGCGGCGTCGGGCCGGTCCACCGACCGCAGGTTGTAGGTCTCGGCGATGGTCTCGAAGGCCCCGATGTCCCGCAGGGCGTAGTACTCCATCCACGACTGCCTGTTGCACCGGGCGAGGCCGGTCGAGGCGTGAATCTTCTGGCTGGACAGGTGGTGCGCCTCGCCCCAGTACACGTAGCCGACCGTCGAAGGCCGCCCCAGCGGCGGGCCGTCGCGCCCGTCAGTCAGCGTCTCCATGCCCGACTCGTCCATCCCGGCCTCGGCCAGCCAGGCCTTGATCTGCCCGGCCGATGGGCCGGCAAACGGCGGGCAGACTACGGAATCGCCCTTGGCCCGTGCGATCCGGCCCAGCACGGCCTCGAGGATCTGACCGAAGTTCAAGCGGGTGTGGCAGCCCAGGAAGCTGAAGACCAGCTCCACCGGCGTGCCGTCGGGCAGGTGGGGCATCTGCTCGTCCGGCAGGATGCGGGCGATGGTGCCCTTGGTCCCGTGGCGGTTGGACAGCTTGTCGCCCACCTCCAGCGTGTGGGGCAGGGCCATGCGCTTGATGGCCGATTCGCTGACGACGATGCCGTCGTCGTGTGTGTCGCCGCCCCAGGAGACGAACGCCGTCAGCAGGTTCCACCCGCACCAGAAGCCCTCCACGTCGGGCTCGTTGCCGGTGCGGACCAGGGCGGGCTCGGGTGCCGTCGGCACCACCCACTGGCGCATCATGTTCGCCCCCATCAGGCACCGGGCGGGGTCGCTGTGCTCGATCAGCGGGATCATCGATGCCGACAGCCCCAGGGCGGCCGCCGGCGAATCGTCGGCGATCTCGATCCGCCCTTGGCGGATCGTCGCCCCCCGCGATAGCGACAGAACCCGCCCTATGTTCCGGCCTTCCGGCGTCTCGACGGGGCAGACCCGCCCCTGCTGGCCCGGGGCGATGAGCTTCTGGCTGTCGACGGCCACGTCCACCACCACCCGGCGGAGGTGGGTCTGCCGGCTCAGCCAGTTCTGCTCGTCCAGCACCTGGGCGGTGGGGGTCTTCGCCCCTCCCACCGGCGGGTACTGCGGCGCGCCCGACCCGGCCAGGAACTCGCCGATCCACTCGTCGATGGGCAGCCACGCGCGGGCCAGCGGCTCGTCCCACGGCAGGTCGGCGGGGGCCTCGCCCAGGCGATCGGCGATCCAGTCCAGAAGTTGCTCCCCGACGCATTGGACCTCGGCCTCGTCCAGGCGCTCGCACGAGGCCAGCGCCACCACCACGACGTTGCGGTCCTGGTGGTGGAACACGCCCTCCTGGTCGCAGGCGGGGACGTCGAAGGTCAGCGTGACGGGCTTGTCCGTCCCGACCGTCACGCGGACCTGGCAGCCGTAGTCGCCCGTGCGTTCGGCGGTGTAGTCCACCAGCGGCACGCGCTCCGCCAGCAGTTGCGGCAGGCGCTCGCTGAGGAACCGGTCGTAGGACTCCCTGTGCCACGGTGCGCGAATGGT
>DASRZG010000483.1:0-2154 GCA_035686585.1 Phycisphaerae bacterium | reverse complement strand
GCCGCTGAGCCCGTTGACCAGGGACATCATGCTCATGTCTTCCGGCGTGGGCGAGGACATCATCAAGAAGCCCGCCGACTTCAGCCTGATGGCCGACAACTTCGCCACGCCATCGCTGGCCATGCGCGCCCACGTGCCCGGCATCAACGTGATGTTCCGCGACGGACACGTGGGGTGGTTCGAGGACACCACCGAGAACGGCGACATTCTCTATTACGGCAACGGCATCACGAACCTGTACAACTTCGACTGGGAGTACGACGACATCTGGATGATCATCGACGGGTACCACCAGCCACCGGAAGGACAGTGATCGATGGCCCAGGACAGTTTGCTCAGCCGGTTGCGGGGATGGCTCCAGACGCCTGCGGGCACGTGCGTGGGTATTGTGGCGGGCCTGGCGTTGATGGCGGGCGCCGTGGGGATCTTCGTATACGGTCCCTCCGACGCCGACACCGAGATCGATAGGCTGCGGGCCGGGGGCAGGCAGGTGTGGGTCTTCTGCCGCGACTGCGGATACGGCGGGCAGATGCGCGTGGGTGTTGACGAGGGATTCCCGGTCGTCTGCCCCAAGTGCCACCAGAAGCGGGCCGTGCAGGGCTACCGCTGCCGCAACTGCAAGCGCATCTTCGAGCTGCCCGACGCGCGGCAGTTCACCTGCCCCCACTGCAACACCCTCCATGGGGGCGGGTGACGATGGCCCCGAAAGGGGGCACGAGCCGGGAATCACGTTGCTAGATCGAACGGCACTTCGACCTGCCGGCCGGTGGCGACTTCGCGGACGGCGAGGGTCCAGGGGCCGGGGGCGTCGTTGAGGGCGAGCGGCAGGGGCAGCGAACCGCCCGTGCGGTCCAGGGTCACGTTCCGGCGGTAGACGAGGCGCTCCTTGCCGTCGGGGCCGAGGAAGGCCAGGTGATATACCGGCCGGGCCAGGCCGGCGGCGCCGGCGGCGATGACGATCCGGCCGTCGGCGACGGTCACCCGCGGCCCCCGGTCCCTGACCGGCGGGGCGGCGAGCAGAAAGACTGGCTCGTACGGATCCAGCCTGACATCCACCTGCCGGCCCACCCCCAGCTCCCGGCCGGTGCGGACGTCGTGCCAGCGGGCGCGGGCCTTCCGCCGGACGGTGAGAGTGACCGGCCTGCAGAACCGCCTGTTGGTCTTGCCGGGGACGACCTCGTCGATCCGCTGCTGCCCGTTGCGGTGCAGGGCGATCAGCTCGGCCTCGCCGTTGCGCCAGACGGTGACCTCCACGCCGGTGACGGCCTCGCCGCGGGGCCCGGTGACCAGCGGCGTGACCCGGTCCACGCCGACAGCGGCCGTCAAATGCCTGGACACCAGCGACTTTAAGGCCCCTTCCCGCCCGTCAAGCCGTTGGCGGTGGTATGCCAGAAAGTCCCTGTTCAGCAGCACCGCCCGCCCGCCGGCGCCATCGGCGAACAGGTCGGCCAGGGGGCTCTTTACGCGGCGCTTTCCGTGCTCGTCGAACGTGCCCGGCAGTTGGTCGGCGATCACCACCCCGCCGGTGCGGACGAACCGGCGAATCGCGGCGGCCTCCGCCGTGGACATCGCCAGGATTTCCGGCAGGACAAGCGCCTTGAAGCCCTCGCCTGTCCGGCGCCGGTGGGCCTTCAGCCCGCCGGAGGCCACCTGGGGCGGGCACAGGAAGCGGTACTGGAAGCCGTTGTCCTCAATGGCCTTCACCCACGATTCCCGCAGGAGGAAGTAGCGGTTGTCCGTCCGCTCGGACCGGCTTGTGCGGTCCACCCAGTCGGTGCCCGACTGCCGCGCCCGGCGGATCCAGTGCAGCCGGAGGTTGGCCTGGCTGTGATAGACGGCGATGGGGTCGTCCGCGCGATCGGAGGCGATCCGCAGCATGCCGATCCCGCCGGACAGCTCGCGGCACAGCGGCATGACCTTGCGGGCGTGGGGCCTGTACCGGCCCTTGGCGTCGAGATACTCCATGCCGCGCGGGCGGATCAGCAGCAGCCCGCCGTCGCCGTGGATGAACAGGTGCCACGTGGCGTGCAGCTCCGCTTCGGGGTCCGGGTCGGTGGGGCCCCAGGAGGCGTGGAAGGGGATGGCCCGCGGGTCGAAGCTCCGCAGCAGCTCGTAGTTGTTGCCGATGTAGTACGTCTCGTGCACGTCGAAGAC
>DASRZG010000482.1:0-5997 GCA_035686585.1 Phycisphaerae bacterium | reverse complement strand
AGGTCGGGGAACAGGTCCTGTTTTTCAGACGGCCCATCGGCGCGCGGGCGGATTCATGTGCATTTTTGGCGTTAAAATGGGGGTTTGGGAAAAGAGGGACGGACCCTGTTTTCGAGTCTCGGTTGTGTGTTGTGCACGGTCTGTTTTGCCTTTCTTCGGTCGGCCCTCGGTCTTGGCTGGAGCACCTTCCCGCAGAGGCGTTCGAGTCGTTGGACGAAGGTCTCGTCCCCGTGGGAGCGGCCGGGTACTGCTCGTCGGCGGCGCCGGCCCGTCGGCAGTCCTCGCGACGATTGCCCCGCTGTCTGACATGCTGGCGCACGTCCGGAATGACCGCCCTTGCCCGTCGAGGCATGCCCACTACGCCTATCCACACAGAAACACCTCGTCAAGCAAAAACCTGGCTGGCGTCCCCAGGGTTCCAGCCGGGGAAGGGCAGCCATAACCGTAAAACTATGACAGGATTTACGCCTGTTTACAGGGCTCTGGAGGAAACGGATGTGAACGCTCGTATCATATTGTAAGCACAACGGTTACTGGCTTTTCTTGGGTGTTTACATTTCGAGGTTTTGTAAACACCCCCCGGAGTCTGGGGCGTTCAGGTGAAAGCGGAGTGGGGTAACGGAGGCGCATGGGAGGGCACCGTGTCCGGCGACCGACGCGCTCTCCTCTGGGTCGCGGCTAGACGGGCGCTAAGCTGCGCTTGTCCGGGGCATCCGGGACGGCCCGGTTCCCGATCTGTGACCTACGGGCGGGGGGTGGCAAATGTCTTGCCCCCGCCGTTTGTCTTGATTTCTCTTGCTTGACGGGGCCCGCCTTTTCCTGTTCAACCGCATGCAGGTTGGCATGTTGGCAGGCGGGCATGGCGGCGCCGCCTGACAGGACGCTAGAATAACCGGGACAGCGCAAGCGTTGGCCGGGCATGTTCTTGTCCGCCATTGGTCCCACGCCCGGCCGTCCGTCGGCCTGGGTGGAGATGTGCATGGCGCGAAAGACGCCTCGAATCATTGGTCTGGTGCTGCTGGCGGCGGCCATCGCGGTGGGGGCCTTCGCGCTGAAGCGCCGGCTGGCAAAACGGGCCGCCGGCAACGAGCTGGTCCTTTACGGCAACGTGGACATCCGCCAGGTCAGCCTCGCCTTCAACGGCACGCAGCGCATCGACAAGATGCTGGCCGTGGAGGGCCAGACCGTCGAGGCGGGGCAACTGCTGGGCCTGTTGGACACCCGGCGCCTGGAGCCGATGGCCGAACAGGCGCGGGCCCAGGTGCAGTCGCAGGAGCAGGTCCTGGCGGCGCTGGTGGCCGGGAGCCGCCCGGAGGAGATCCGCAGGGCCAGGGCGGACGTGAGCGCGTCCGAGGCGGACGCGATCGAGGCGGGGATCTTGCACGATCGCACGACGATTGCGTATCGCCAGGGCGCCGCCACCGACCAGGAGCTGACCGACGCGAAGGCGAAGAGGGACGGTGCGCAGGCCCGGCTCAAGGTCGCTCGGGAGACGCTGGCCCTGGCCGTGGCGGGTCCGCGCAAGGAGGACATCGCCGCCGCCGAGGCCACACGGCGGGCGCTGCAGGCCAACCTGGCGCTGCTGGAGCAGGAGCTCGCCGATGCCCGCCTGGTGGCGCCCAGCGCCGCCGTCGTCCAGGTCCGCGTCGCCGAGCCGGGCGACATGGCGTCGCCCCAGAAGCCCGCCTACACCCTGGCATTGACCGACCCGGTGTGGGTCCGCGTCTACGTGAACGAGTCGGACCTGGGCAAGATCGCCATGGGGATGACGGCCCGGGTGACCACGGACAGCTTCCCGGGCAAGTACTACGAGGGGTGGGTGGGTTTCATCTCGCCCACGGCCGAGTTCACGCCCAAGACCGTCGAGACGCCGGAACTGCGGACCTCGCTGGTCTACCAGGTGCGCATATACGTCAGCAACCCGCAGAACGAGCTTCGCCTGGGGATGCCCGCCACGGTGACGATCCCGCTGGGCCAGCATCCCACGTCCATCCCCGCCGTCCC
Organism: Phycisphaerae bacterium; assembly: GCA_035686585.1. Lineage (GTDB taxonomy): Bacteria > Planctomycetota > Phycisphaerae > SM23-33 > SM23-33 > DASRZG01. The sequence continues at coordinate 3,993 of DASRZG010000482.1, read as the reverse complement.
GCTGGGGGGATTCGCGCCAGGCTGACCGATGGCCGGCACGCCGAGACAATCCGCCGCCGCCGCCGAGGAGGACGGCTCGAACACCGTCCTGGCATTCCAGGGGGTCTGCAAGACCTTCCACGTCGCCAAGCGGGCCGTGACGGCCCTGGAAGACGTGACCTTCTCCGCCCGGCGGGGAAACGTGACGGGCCTGGTCGGGCCCGACGCCGCCGGCAAGACCACCCTGATACGCCTGGCGACGGGGCTCATGCGGCCCGATTCCGGCAGCGTGCATGTCCTGGGCCATGACGTGGCGGCCGAGGCCCTGACGGTGCAGTCGCTCATCGGCTACATGCCGCAGCGATTCGGGCTGTACGAGGAACTGTCGGTCCAGGAGAACCTCGACCTGTACGCGGACCTGCAGGGCGTCCCGCGCCCGGATCGCCCCGGCCGGTACGCCGAGCTGATGCGCATGACCGCCCTGGGGCCTTTCCGCAAGCGCCTGGCGGGCAAGCTGTCGGGGGGGATGAAGCAGAAGCTGGGCCTGGCCTGCACGCTGGTGCGGTCGCCGCGGCTGCTGCTGCTGGACGAGCCGACCGTGGGCGTGGACCCGGTCAGCCGGCGGGAGCTGTGGGGGATCGTCTACCGCCTCGTGCGGCAGGAGGGCGTCAGCGTCCTGCTGAGCACCGCCTACATGGAAGAGGCCCAGCGCTGCGACGAGGTGGCGATGATGCACGAGGGGCGCCTGCTGGGGTGGGGCCGCCCGGAGGAGTTCAGCCGGCGGGTCGAGGGCCGATCCTACATCGTCCGCGCCGCCGGCGTCCCCAAGCGCCACCTCCAGGCCCTGCTGCTGGAGGCGGAGGGGGTGACCGACGCCCTCGTGCGGGCCGACCACGTCCGGCTGGTGACGGTCCGCCCCGAACCCCCCGACCCCGCCGTCCTGCTGCCGGGTGTCCCCGACGTCCGCATCGAGCCGGCCTCGCCGCGGTTCGAGGACGGGTACGTGGCCATCCTGAAGGAACAGCAATCGTCCCCGCCCGCCGAGCCGGAAGGCGCCCAAGCCCATCCGCCCGACCCCACGGAGCCGCGTCAGGCCCCGCGCCCGCCGGGCCGGCCGGAGCAATCGGTGATCCGGGTGCAAAACCTCTCGCGGAAGTTCGGCGACTTCTCCGCGGTGACGGACATCTCCTTCGAGGTGCAGCGGGGCGAGGTCTTCGGCCTGCTGGGGGCCAACGGGGCGGGCAAGAGCACGACCTTCCGGATGCTGTGCGGCCTGCTGCCCCCCAGCGGCGGGCGGGCGGAGGTGGCGGGCGCGGACCTCCGCCGCGCCCCGGCCGCCGCACGGTCCCGGATCGGCTACATGTCCCAGCGCTTCTCCCTGTACGGCAACCTCAGCGTCCGGCAGAACCTGGATTTCTTCAGCAGGGCCTATGGCCTCGCCGGTCGGCGCCGCGCGGACCGCATGGCGCTGGTCGTCGAGCAGTTCCACCTGGCCCCGATGGCCGACCAGAACGCCGCCGACCTGCCGCTGGGCTTCAAGCAGCGCCTGGCCATGGCCTGCTCGCTGATGCACGAGCCGGACATCCTCTTCCTCGACGAGCCCACCAGCGGCGTCGATCCGCTGGCGCGCCGCGAGTTCTGGAGCCGGATCAACGAACTGGCCGACCGCGGCGTGACGGTCATGGTCACCACCCACTTCATGGAAGAGGCCGAATACTGCGACCGGCTGGCCATCATGGCGGCCGGGGCGCTGCTGGCGGTGGGAACTCCCGAGGACATCCGGGCGCGGGCCCGCACCGCCGACCGCCCCGAGCCCTCCCTGGAGGAGGCGTTCATTCACCTCATCGAGGGCGAGGAGGCCGAGCAGGCCGGAGGGGAGCGATCATGAGCGATTCCGGTCCATCGGGCCCGACGGCCGGGCCCCGGGCGGCGGAAGTTGTGGCAGAGCCCCCCCGGCGGGGCGGGGGGTGGCTACGGCTCCGCGCGCTGATCCGCAAGGAAGGCTACCAGATCCTCCGCGACCCCAGCAGCATCGCCATCGCCTTCCTGATGCCGGTGGTGCTGCTGGTGCTGTTCGGCTACGGCGTCTCGCTGGACGCCGAGGACGTGCCGATCGCCCTGGTGGTCGAGGAGGCCAGCGCCGACACCAACAGCGTGGCGGGTGCGTTCTTCGGCTCGCCGTACTTCGCCCCGGTGTACATGCGGGACATGCACGAGGCCACCGAGGCCGTCGAGCGGGGGCGGGTCGACGGGATCGTGCATCTGCAGGGCGACTTCAGCCGGCGGCTGGCGGCCCCGCGGACCGGCCCGGCGATCCAGGTCATCCTCAACGGCGTGGACGCCAACAAGGCCCGCCTCGTGGAAGGCTACGCGACGGGGGTGTGGACGAAGTGGCTGGCCCAGCGGGCCGCCGACGCCGGCACGCCTCTGCAACTGCCCATCCAGGTGGACCATCGCGTCTGGTTCAACAGCGAGGTCCGAAGCCGCAACTTCCTGGTGCCCGGCCTGGTGGCGATCATCATGACCCTCATCGGCGCCCTGCTGACCGCCATGGTCATGGCCCGCGAGTGGGAGCGCGGCACCCTGGAGGCCCTGCTGGTCACCCCCGTCCGCATGCACGAGGTCCTCCTCGGCAAGCTGATCCCGTATTTCCTGCTGGGGATGGGCGGCCTGGGGCTGTCCGTCCTGATGGCGGTGTTCCTCTTTGAGGTGCCCCTGCGCGGCTCGCTGTGGGTGCTGGGGGTGTGCTCGTCCCTGTTCCTGCTGGCGGCGCTGGGCATGGGGCTGCTGATCTCGGCCGTCACGCGCCAGCAGTTCGTCGCCGGGCAGACGGCGATCGTCACCACCTTCCTGCCGGCATTCATGCTGTCGGGCTTCATCTTCGATTTCCACTCCATGCCGCCCGTGGTCGACTGGATCGCCCGCGTCGTGGCCGCGCGATACTACGTCTCGATCCTCCAGACGGTCTTCCTGGCCGGCGACATCTGGTCCGTCATCGTCCCCAACGCCGCCGCCCTGGCGGTCTTCGCCGCCGTGTTCCTGGAGCTCACCCGCCGCAAGAGCCGCAAGAGCCTCGAATAACCATGAACGCCCTGCGACGCATCCTGGCGCTGATGATCAAGGAGTTCCTGGCGATCCTGAAGGAGCCCAAGAGCCGGTTCGTCGTCATCGGCCCGCCGATCATCCAGATGCTCATCTTCGGCTACGCCGCCACCTACGACCTGACCCGCGTGCCGATCGCCGTCCTGAACGAGGACGACGGCCTGGCCTCCCGCGACCTTCTCGCCCGGTTCGACGGCTCCCCCAACTTCCGGCTCGTCGCCACGCTCACCCACGACGGGCAGATCGCCCCCCTCATCAACGACCGCAAGGTCCTGATCGTGGTCCACGTCGCCCAGGACTTCAGCAGCAACCTGCTCAGCGGCCGGCCCGGGCAGGTCCAGATCATCCTCGACGGCCGAAACTCCAACACCGCCCTGGTGGCCCTGGGGTACGTCCAGTCCATCATGGACGGCTTCAGCCAGGCGTGGGCCGAGGAGCACGGCGTCTCCGGCCCGGCCGCACGCCTGGTGACGCGGGCCTGGTTCAACCCCAACCTCCTGAGCCGCTGGTTCTTCATCCCCGGCCTGGCGGGGCAGTTGACGCTGGTGGTGACCATCCTCCTGACCGGCCTGTCCGTCGCCCGCGAGCGTGAGCAGGGCACCTTCGACCAACTGCTGGTGACGCCGCTGCGCCCTGCCGAGATCCTGCTGGGCAAGGCCCTGCCCGGGTTCCTGACGGGGCTGTTCGAGGCCACGCTCATCATCGTCGTCGGCGTGCTGTGGTTCGACGTGCCGCTGCGGGGCAGCCTGTTGACGCTGTACCTGGGGGTGGTGCTGTTCCTGGTGTCCGCCATCGGCGTGGGGCTGATGATCTCCTCGCTGGCCGTGACCATGCAGCAGGCTTTGCTGGGTGCCTTCCTGTTCCTGACGCCCGCGATCATCCTGTCGGGGTTCACGACGCCGATTGCCAACA
>DASRZG010000481.1:0-2770 GCA_035686585.1 Phycisphaerae bacterium | reverse complement strand
TGCTACGAAGGGAGCGAGCGGTTCGATGACCTTGCGGATGAGTTTGGGCGGGCTGTTGGTGCTGGCGTGCGTGTCGATGGCAGGGGCGGCCGATGAGGGGGTGGAGATCCTCAACGCCGACAGCTACTGGCGTTGGCACGTGACGCTCCGGGGCGCGGACGAGCGGACCGAGACGGGCGAGCTGAAGCCGCTGGCGGGGCAATCCGTCGACCGGCTGACCAGCGCGGCCCCCCCGGCCGGGTGGACGGGCGCGGACTTCGACGACGCCGACTGGCCCCGGAGCCGGCCAAGCTGGCTGCGGGAGCTGGCGTGCGGGAGGTACTCCAGCGCGGTGGTCTCCCTCCGCGGCAAGTTCCGCGTGACCGACCCGGCCGCCGTGAAGTCGCTGACGCTCACCTGCGCCTACTACGGCGGGGCGCGGGTGCTGCTGAACGGGGCGGAGATCGCCCGCGGGCACGTGGCCGACGGGCCCCTGACGCCGGAGACCTGCGCCGCCGACTACGGCGAGGAATCGTTCCTGGACGCCGAGGGCAAGCCGCTGGGCAGCGACTACCGCCGCAGCCAGGCCCCGCCGGACCAGCGCAAGCTGCTCAACGAGCGGGTCGCCACCCGCCAGAGGCAGCTTGGGCCCGTTGCCCTGCCGATCGACAAGCTCCGCAAGGGCGTCAACGTGCTGGCCATCGAGGTCCGCCGCAGCCCCTACCACCCCATCGTCCACCAGTGGTACACCCGCCACAGGAACCTCGACGCCCAGTGGCACACCATCGACATCCGCGGGATCCACCTGCGGGCGGCGGGCGGCGGGATCGAGCCCAACACCGCCAGGCCGGAGGGGCTCCAGGTGTGGAACCACGACCGCAACGACCGCGTCACGTCGGTGGATTACGGCGACCCGTGCGAGCCGCTGAGGCCGGTGCGGATCGTCGCCGCCCGCAACGGTTCGTACTGCGCCCAGATCGTGCTGGGCTCGACGGCGCCGATCGAGAGGCCCGTGGCCGTCGCCGGCGATCTGAAGCCGGCGGCCGGGGGGAAGGCGATCCCCGCCGGCAGGGTGGCGGTCCTGTACGGAAGGATGGACTGGGGCGGGAGGAACTACCCCAAATGGTGCGACAGCCTTGCGCCGGCGCCGCCGGAGCGGGTGGCGGCGGACAAGGCGGCCGGGGCGGTGCTGCCGATCGTCTTCCGCGTCCGCGTGGACGCCGACACGGCCCCGGGCGATTACCGTGGCAACGTGCAGGTCGTCACGGCCGCACGGTCCGCCCCGACGCTCGTGCCCGTCGAGCTGCACGTGTCCGGCTGGGCGGCGCCAAGGGCGGTCGATTACCGCACCTACATCGGCATCTACCAGTCTCCCACCTCCCTGTCGCTGCAGTACGGCGTCCCGGAGTGGTCGGACCGGCACTGGGAGCTGATGGACCGCAGCTTCGCGATGCTGGCCCGGACGGGCAACCGGCTGGTGAACGTCTTTGCGGTCGAGCAGACGCAGTTCGGCAACGATCGCGGCATGATCTACTGGGTCAAGCAGCCCGACGGGTCGTACCAGTACGACTTCAGCGTCTTCGACCGCTTCATGGCGATGGCGGTGCGGCACTGCCCGAAGCTGGACTACGTGGCCATCCACGTTTGGCATTCCGGCGGCTGGGAGACCCGCCAGGCCGACCAGAAGAACACCGTGACCGTCCTGGGCCCCAAGACGGGCGAGTTCAGCCGGATGCAGGTGCCCGTGTTCGGCACGGCCGAGAGCAAGGCGTTCTGGAAGCCAGTGCTGGACGCGATCCGCGCCCGCCTGGAGAAGCTGCACCTGGCGGAGGCGATGTGCCTGGGCATCCTGAGCGACGGCACGGCGCCGCCGGAGGTTTTTAGGGCCTTCGACGAGATCACCCCCGGCGGGGCGAAGTGGATGCGAGGGCTGCACCGCCAGGACTACAGCGCCAAGCCCTACCCGCTTCGGGGCGGGGGCAAGGTGGTCTTGCACGAGTACTGCTACGGCCTGGGGCTGCCGGACCCGGCCAAGGGGCTTCCGCCGGTGCACACGTACCGGGGCCGGCCCGGCACGGCCTATCACCGCATCGCCGGGCACGAGACCGCGGCGACGCTGATCTGGTACCGGACGTTCCCCGAGCAGAGCCTCTTCCGCGGCACCCAGGGCGTGGGGCGGATCTGCCTGGACTTCTGGCCCGTCCTGAAGGGGGAGCGCGGCGGCAGCTCGTCGCTGTACAATCGCTACCCGCACTCCTCCTGCGCCCAGCGCCAGCCCAGCCTCGAGAAGATGACCTGGGCCGCACCCGACGGGGCCGGGACCACCGTCCGCTTCGAGGCCTTCTGCGAGGGCGCCCAGGACGCCGAGGCCGTGATCGTCCTGTCCGAGGCCGTCGCCGAGCACGCCGACCGGCTCGGGCCCGAGCTCACCGCCCGATGCCGCCAGGTCCTCATCGACCGGCTCAACTACTGCCGGTTCTGGGACCAGATGCTGTGGGCCCACACGTACTTCCACATGCACCACTACGGCTGGCAGGACATGGCCCGGCGGCTGTATGATTGCGCCGCCGAGGTCAGCCGTAATGTGTGCAGCTCTGCTGCACACGAGGAGCCCCAAAGGTGACAGATCGGGTGCCCCGGACAAGGCGTCGGTACGTGTTTAGCGGGACGTGGGTGCCACGGGCTGCTTGCAGCCCGTGTGGGCACGGGGCGGACGCTCGGCGGGCACCTGTCCCCATTCCGCACAGGCTGCAAGCAGCCTGTGGCACCCAGGATAAGTGCCGTGCCTGGG
>DASRZG010000480.1:0-21620 GCA_035686585.1 Phycisphaerae bacterium | reverse complement strand
AGGTCGGCACGCCGACGACCAGGTGGCAGGTGGCGTCGTCCAGGTCGGTCAGCTCGTTGAGCAGCGTGGCCTGGAGCTTGATCACCGCGTTGCCATCGCCGTCGATGTCCATCTTGTAATGCGGGATCCAGCGGATGCCTTTCTGGAGATAGAGCATCCCCACGTCGGCCTTGCCGGCGGGCTTGGCGGCGCCCCAGTTGAGCTTCAGCGTCAGCAGGTTGCGGAACTCCTCCTGGGCGAGCTTGGCCCGCGGGTTGACCAGGAAGGTCACGTCCTGGATCTGGTCCAGCGGCACGGCCTTGACGCCCTGGCCGGTGCGGATCAGGACGATGTTGCCCTTCTGAGGCAGGCGCTCGCCCGTGTTGGGCGGGCTGGTGGCCTCGAGCTCCTCGCCGCTGCGGGCGGGGACGCCGACGATCGTGCCGGGGTAGCGCTGCGGCACGGTTTCCCGGCCGGCGGGTTTCTCGGTCACCAGCACCTCCTGCCCGACATTGGCCTCGATCAGCTCGCGGAGCTGAAGGGCGGTCCGCTCGACCGACACGCGGCGCTGGCCGGCGACCACGCTGGTGAGCTTGACCTTCTTGTCGGCGGAGTACGGCCAGAACGTCCCCAGCACGGGCGTGGGCAGGTAGTCCATCACCACGTTGCCGGCGTTGTCGGTGGGCATCCTGCCCTCGTGCAGGACGAAGGCGTGCCCGTCCTTGAAGACGGTGACCTCCTTGACGGGCATCTTGGCCAGGGCGCTGTGGGCGGGGGCGGCAGGCGCCCAGGCCGATGCGGCCAGGATCGCCACGGCGGCGAATACGGCGGTTCGTTTCATGGTTAGTCCCTTTCCCTTGTCTGAGCGGTCTTCCGCTACCCTACATCGTCGCATACAATCTCCCCGGCGTATGTAACGAGTCTGTAACATGCCGCGGCGGGGGGGAGTGAGGGCATCGATTCATGGGCAAGAGCACATCCGGCGGGGCGTTCGACGTGGTGTTTCCCCTGGGCGGATACCTGGTCTCGCCGCCGGCGGGCAGGACCGTTCGCGAGCCGGCGCGGGACGTGCCGGTGCTGGCCGAGTGCGACGTGGCCGTCCTCGGCGGCGGGCCGGCGGGGCTGTGTGCGGCGGCCGCGGCGGCGCGGGCGGGGCGGTCGGTGGTGCTGGTGGAGCGGCACGGGATGCTGGGCGGGATGGCGACGGCCGGGGGCGTGACCGTGCTGCACTCCCTGTACGGCACGGACGGGGCGACGAAGGTGATCGGCGGGCTGGCGGAGGAGTTTATCCGTCGCCTCCAGGCCGCCGGCGCCGCCCGCAACGCGGCGCCCGACGGCGAGACGGCCTCGTGGACGATCTGCCCCGAGACCGCGCGGTTCGTCTGCGACGACATGGCTGTCGGCAGCGGCGTGAAGCTCCTGCTGCACACGCGGTTTGCCGGGGTGATTCGCGACGGGCGGCGGATCTCGGCCGCCCTGGTCGAGGGCAAGAGCGGCAGGGCGGCGATCGTGGCCGGGGCCTTCATCGACTGCACCGGCGACGCCGACCTCGTCCGCCGGGCCGGCGGGCCGACCCAACTCGGCGACGGCCACGGACGCTGCCAGCCCCCGTCGCTGGTCTTCCGCGTCGGTGGGAGAAAGCCCGAGGCGGCCGGGCTGGGACAGATCCAGGCCGAGCTGTTCCGCCGGACCATGGACTACAACGGCGGGGCGTACCCGGCCTTCCTCTGGGGCACGCCGGGGCTGCACGATCCGGCCGAGCACATGATGGCCGGGACGCGGGTGGTGGGGATCAACGCCGCCGACACCCTGGACATGACCCGGGCGGAGGTCGAGGCACGCTACCAGCTCCGCTGGGTGCTGGCGGCGATTCGCTCCGTCCCGGGCTGGCAGGACAGTTGGCTGGTGGCGATGGCCGCCCAGGTGGGCACGCGCGAGAGCCACCGCATCGTCGCCGCCCATCAGCTTACCCGCCGGGAGGTGCTGGAGGGGGCGGCCTGGCCCGATACGATCGCCCAGGGAACCTACCCCATCGACATCCACAACCCCGACGGGCCGGGGATCACCTTCGAGTACCTCGACGGCACCCGCCGGGAGATCCGCGGCGACCGCACGGAAGAGACAGGCCGGTGGGACGGCCGGCCCGCCGGCGCCCCGCTGCGGGAGACGTTGTGCTACAGCATCCCGTACCGAAGCCTGCTGCCGGAGGGGCTGGAAAACGTCCTGGTCGCCGGCCGGTGCGCGGGCGCCAACCACGACAGTGCCGGCGCCGTGCGTGTCATGATCAACTGCATGCAGCTCGGCCAGGCGGCGGGCACCGCCGCCGCGATGATGTCTCCGTCGGGTCGCGCATCGGACGTCGATGTCCCATCACTGCGAGGAGAACTGATCCGCGCGGGAATGCCATTGAGGGACGCCTAAAGCCCACGGAAAGCCTTCCGTGGGCTTTACTCAAGAACACACCCCTTCCCCCCAATCGTCAATCGTCATTCGTCAATCGCCAATCACACCGTCTGCCAATGGCCCTCCACGATCTTCATGTAGTTGGCCCGCTCGAAGGCGGCCGGTTCGGCGCACTTGGCCTGGCTGAGGACGCCGCGGGCCTGGCGGATGGAGGAGTAGCCGACGCTTTCCAGCAGCTCGGCCATCTCGTCGCGGACGGTCGTCAGGTGCCCCGGCCCGTGCATCAGCAGAGACGAGACCATCTGCACCGCGTCGGCGCCGGCCAGGATCATCTTGGCGGCGTCCTCGCCCGTGTGCACGCCCGTGGTGGCCGCCAGGGAGGCGCCGATCCGCCCGAACAGGATCGCGATCCACCGCAGCGGCAGGCGCAGCTCCTCGGAGGTGCTCAGCACCAGGCTGGGCTCCACCTCCAGGTTCCGGACGTTCAGGTCCGGCTGGTAGAAGCGGTTGAACAGCACCAGCGCGTCGGCCCCGGCCTCGGCGAGGCGCCTGGCCATGCTGGCGGTCGCCGTGAAGAACGGCGACAGCTTCATCGCCACGGGGATCGTCACCGACGATTTGACCGTCCGCAGCGCGTCCAGGTACACCCGCTCGATCCGCTCGCCGGGCACCTGGGGGTTGGTCGGGATCAGGTAGATGTTCAGCTCGATCCCCGACGCCCCCGCGGCCTGGATCCGCTTGGCGTAGTCCATCCAGCCGCCCGCGGAGACGCCGTTGAGGCTGGCGATGACGGGCACGTCCACGGCCCGCCGGGCGTCGGCGAGGTGGTCGAGGTAGTCCTCCGGGCCCACACGGAGGTCCTGCATCGGCGGGAAGTAGTCCAGGCTCTCGGCGAACCGGTCGGTGCCCTGATGGAGGTAGTAGTCCAGCTCCTCCGCCTCGCGGGCGATCTGCTCCTCGAAGATCGAGTGCATCACCACCGCCCCGGCCCCCGCTTCGGCAAGCAGCCGGATCGTGCTGACGTCCCTGCTCAACGGCGACGCCCCGGCCACCAGCGGGCACCGCAGCTCCAGCCCCATGTACGTGCTCGTCAGGTCCATCTTTCGTTCTCCTTTCCGCGCGTGTCGTACCGCTTGTCTGATCCATTCTAGTCCGCTCGCAGGGTTCGGGTGCCACGGGCTGCTTGCAGCCCGTGTGAGCATGGGGCGAACACTCGGCGGGCATCCCTCCCCATCCCGCACAGGCTGCAAGCAGCCTGTGGCACCCGGGCGGGACGTTGAGCGCAAGACAAAGGCGACGACCCCGGGGGAGGGATCGTCGCCGTGGGAGGAATCCGATTCCAGTTGGGGGGCTACTCGCCGCCGTTGTACTTCATCGCCGCCAACTGCTCGTACATGTGCCAGCGGCTGGTGACGTCATGCTGGGCGAGCTCGATAAGGCGCTTGGCCTCGTCGGGCTTGCTCTTGGTGAGCATGGTGTACCGCGTCTCGTTGTAGGCGTAGTCCTGGAGGGACTTGCTGGGGGCCTTGGAGTCCAGTTGCAGGGGGTTTTTGCCCTGCTCGGTGAGGCGCGGGTCGAACCGGTACAGCGGCCAGAAGCCCGATTCCACCGCCGCCTTCTGCTGGGCGAAGCCCGTCCGCATGTTGATGCCGTGGGCGATGCACTGGCTGTAGGCCAGGATCAGGCTGGGGCCGTCGTAGCTCTCGGCCTCGACGAACGCCCGGACGGTCTGGCTGTCGTTGGCCCCGAGGGCTACCTGGGCGACATAGATGTTGCCGTAGGTCAGGGCGATCATGCCCAGGTCCTTCTTGGGCAGGGGCTTTCCGCCGGCGGCGAACTTGGCGACGGCGGCGCGGCCCGTGGCCTTGGAGCACTGCCCGCCGGTGTTGGAGTAGACCTGCGTGTCCAGCACCAGGATGTTGATGTTCCTGCCGCTGGCCAGGACGTGGTCCAGTCCGCCGTAGCCGATGTCGTACGCCCACCCGTCTCCGCCGCAGCCCCAGACGCTCTTGTGGACCAGCACGTCCGCCAGCGACGCCAGTTGGGTGGCCTTCGGGTCGGAGAGGCCGGCGAGCTTGCCATTCAGCTCGGCCACTCGCGCCCGCTGGGCGGCGATGCCTTCCTCGGTGGACTGGTCGGCGGTCAGCAGGCCCTGGGTCAGCTCGGCGCCGACCTGATCGGTGAGGGCGGTCAGCAGCTCACGGGCGAACTCGATCCGCTTGTCCAGCGTCAGGCGGAAGCCGAAGCTGAACTCGGCCGCGTCCTCGAACAGGGAGTTGTTCCAGGTGGGCCCGCGCCCGTCGGCGTTGGTGCAGAAGGGTGTGGTGGGCAGGTTGCCGCCGTAGATGCTCGAGCAGCCGGTGGCGTTGCCCATGATCAGCCGGTCGCCGAAGAGCTGGGTCAGCAGCTTGACGTAGGGTGTCTCCCCGCAGCCGGCGCAGGCGCCGGAGAACTCGAACAGCGGGCGGAGGAGCTGGCTGCCCTTGACCGACTTGACGTTGGCCTTGGCGCGGTCGTAATCGGGCAGGGACAGGAAGAACTCCCAGTTTTCCGCCTCCGCCTCGCGGAGGGGGATCTGCTCGCCCATGTTGATGGCCTTCCTGCCCGGTTCGGCCTTGTTCTTGGCCGGGCACGCCTCGACGCAGGCGCCGCAGCCGGAGCAGTCCTCCGGGGCCACCTGGACGGTCCATGCCATTCCGGCGAAGTCCTTGGTCTTGGCGTCGGCGTGCTTGAAGGAGGCCGGGGCGCCGGCGAGGGCGGCGGGGTCGTACGCCTTCACGCGGATGGTCCCGTGCGGGCAGACGATCGAGCACTTGGCGCACTGGATGCAGACGGCCGGGTCCCAGACGGGGATTTCCAGGGCGATGTTGCGCTTCTCCCACTGGGTGGTCGCGGTCGGCCAGGTGCCGTCGGCGGGCATCCTGGAGACGGGAAGCTGATCTCCCCGCCCGGCCATGATCTCGGCGGTGACGTTCTGGACGAACTCGGGCGCCTCGGCGGGGACCACCGGCCTCATGTGGACGTCGGAGGTCGCCTCCGCCGGCACGTCGATCCGCTTCATGCCCGCCAGGGCCGAATCGACCGCGGCGTAGTTCATCTGGACGATCTTGTCGCCCTTCCTGCCGTAGGTCTTCTTGATCGCCTCCTTGATCTTGGCGATGGCCTGGTCCTGCTGGAGGATGCCGGAGAGGTAGAAGAAGCACGTCTGCATGATCGTGTTGATCCGCTGGCCCATGCCGGTGGCCTTGGCGACCTCGTAGGCGTTGATCGCGTACAGCTTGAGCTTCTTGTCGATGATCTGCTGCTGGACCGCCTTGGGCAGCCGGTCCCACGTCTGGTCGACGTCGAAGGGCATGTTCAGCAGGAACACCGCGCCCTCGGCCGCCTGGGTGAGCACGTCGAACCGCTCGAGGAAGGTGAACTGGTGGCAGGCCACGAAATTCGCCTTGCCGATCAGGTAGGTGGACCGGATGGGCCTGGGGCCGAAGCGGAGGTGGCTGACGGTCATCGCGCCGGACTTCCTCGAGTCGTAGACGAAGTAGCCCTGGACGTACTGGTCCGTCTCGTCGCCGATGATCTTGATGGAGTTCTTGTTGGCCCCGACCGTGCCGTCGGCGCCGAGCCCGTAGAACATCGCCCGGACGACGTCCTCGCCCTCGACGTGGAAGGACGGGTCGACCTCCAGCGAGGTGCCGCTCACGTCGTCGGTGATGCCGACGGTGAAGTGGTTCTTCGGCGCCGCCGCCGACAGGTTGTCCAGCGCCGCCTTGACCATCGCGGGGGTGAACTCCTTGCTGGACAGGCCGTACCGGCCGCCGACGACGGCGATCTTCCTGCCCGTCTCGGCCATCGCGCTGACGACGTCCATGTACAGCGGCTCGCCCGGGCAGCCGGGCTCCTTGGTCCGGTCCAGCGCGGCGACGGACTTGACCGTCTCCGGCAGCGCGTCGATGAAGTGGCGGATCGAGAACGGTCTGTACAGGCGGACCTTGACCAGGCCGACCTTTTCGCCCCGGGCGAGCAGGTGCTCGACCGTCTCCTCGGCCGCGTCGGCGCCGCTGCCCATCAGGACCACGACGCGCTCGGCGTCGGGGGCGCCGACATAGTCGAACAGCCGGTACTGCCGGCCGACGATGCCGGCGAACTTGTCCATCGCCTTCTGGACGATCCCGGGCGTGGCCTCGTAGAAGGGATTGACGGTCTCGCGGCCCTGGAAATAGACGTCGGGGTTCTGGGCCGTGCCGCGGAGCGTCGGGCGGTCGGGGCTCATCCCCCGGCGGCGGTGGGCGAGGACCAGGTCGTCATCGATCATCGCCTTGAGGTCGTCGAGGGTGAGCTTTTCACACTTCTGGACCTCGTGGCTGGTGCGGAAGCCGTCGAAGAAGTGCAGGAACGGCACGCGGGACTCGAGCGTGGCCGCCTGGGCGATCAGGGCCAGATCCATCACTTCCTGGACGTTGTTGGACGCCAGCAGGGCGAAGCCCGTCTGCCGGACCGCCATCACGTCGCTGTGGTCGCCGAAGATGCTCAGCGCCTGGCACGCCAGGGAACGGGCCGAGACGTGGAAGACCGTCGGCGTCAGCTCCCCGGCGATCTTGTACATCGTCGGGATCATCAGCAGCAGCCCCTGGCTGGCGGTGAAGGTGGTGGTGAGGCTGCCCGACTGGAGAGCCCCGTGCACGGCCGCGGCCGCGCCGCCTTCGCTCTGCATCTCGACCACCAGCGGGACGGTGCCCCAGAGGTTGGTCTGCCCAGCCGCCGACCAGGCGTCGGCGTGCTCGCCCATCGGGCTGGAAGGGGTGATCGGATAGATGGCGATGACCTCGTTGACCTTGTGGGCCGTGTAGGCCGCCGCCTCGTTGCCGTCCATGGTGGCCACGACACGCGCCTTGGACTCACCTTTGTTCTTACTCATTCTCTTGTCGTTCCTTATGCGTGGGTTCTCCCGCCGTCGGCCTCTCCGGGCGACTGGGGTGGCTCTCCCGCGTTCGTGCCGGCGCCGTTGCGCGGGCCGGGGGACGCGGACGGATCGGCCTATTCTCCGGATATCGCCCGCGATTGCAAGACCTTTGTCCGCCGATGCCCCCGCGCCGACGTATCGACAGGGAATCGAACCACCTTTATCTGCTACGGGCGGGAAACCTCCTGGGTTCGTGGTGCGGAGAAGCACCCGATGCCGGGGAGGAAATCCGAAGCACGAAACCCGAAATCCGAAACAAATCCGAAACACGAAGCACGAACGAAACTGCAAAGAAGAAGCGAAAGAGAAGAAGAAGCATCTCGCCGCAGAGACGCGGAGGACGCGGAGAACAGACTGAGTTGGAAGAAGAAGCAACAGAAGAGGAGGAAGCATCCCGCACGGCTCCATCCCCTGTATCGCTTCTTCTTCTTCTTCTGCTGCTGCTTCTACTCAGTCTGCTATCCCCTGCATCCCCTGCATCCCTGCCATTGCTTCTTCTTCTTCTTCTTCTTCCCGGCTTGCCTCAATCCTTCAAGGCGCTATTGACCTCTTTCATATGTTGGATGATCCACGCCACCTTGCGTCGGATGGTCTGGAGGAAGGGGAAGCCGTCCATCCGTCCGAACCGGCCGGTGGCGGCGATGGGGAGGACGGCCTCGGCGATCAGGGCCTCGCACATCAGGTATCCGATCACCCCCAGTTCGCCGCGCGAGATGACGTTGGCCGAATCGTACCCGGTCAGGAACCGCCGCAGGCGGGTCTGGTCGAGGTGGTCGGGCCATTCCGACGGGTCCGCCGATCCGCCGAGGATGGAGAACTGAAGGGCGCCGTTGGCCAGGTCCATCACCCGCTGCTGGAGGCGCGAGGAGTCGTAGTCGATCACCGCCACCACCACGTTGTCGCGGAAGAGCATGTTGCCCGGGTGCCAGTCGCCGTGGACGATCTGCGCGGGCCAGTCCTTGACCCCCGCCTCATCCGCGCGGGCGCCGCAGGTCTGGTAGGCGTCCTTGAGGAACCCGACCGTCTCGCTCAGCGCGCCGGGATCGGGCCGGCCGGTGTCGGGCAGGGCCTCGATCGTCCTGCTGATGGCCTGGGAGATGGCCTGGTGCCCGTGGTAGCCCGCGGTCGGGGGCGTGTAGTCGCTGCGGAAGTCCACCAGCAGCTTGTGGTACAGGCCCAGAATCTTGCCGGCGTGGAAGGTCGCCTCCAGCGAGCCGTCGTAGGAACCGCCCTCGATATACTCGAACAGCTCGTAGATGCGGTCGCCCAGCACGAGCATGGAGTTGTTGTCGGGGCGCGTGCCGATCAGGTGAGGCAGGGGGAAGCCCTCCGCCGCCAGGTGAAGCTGAACCTGGTGGGCGAAGGCGACCTTGCCCAGCTCGCCGGCGCCGTGCCCGCGGCGCTTGAACAGCAGCCGGCCCCGCTGGCAGTCGATGATCGCCTTGGGCGACCGCCGCGAGCCCCGCGGGAAGTCCCGGATCGCCGTGATGATGCCCGTGTCGTAGTGGCTCAACGCGACCGCCAGCTCCGACGGGCCGAATGTATCTCGCTCCAGGGCCATGAGATGCTCAACGCCCCTCGAATTGGACCCATCACCGAACGCGCGACCATCTTACGCCGCCGCCCGCCAATCCGAAATGCCAAACTGGAAATCCCACCCGCATGCGGATTGCGCATTGAACCGGTCGACCGACACGCTCCCGCGCGAACGGACAATCGCCCCCCAGCGGATTGACGCTCCCCGACAGACTCGCTCCCCGCGCGAACGGACAATCGCCCCCCAGCGGAAGCGGGGGGTTCAAGACCCGGGGCGACCCACGGCGCTGACAAGTGGAGGCGCAAGTAACGACTCGACCGAACGGGAAGTCCATGACCCCCCGTACCGACGGCATCTTCGCTTCGCTGCGACTTCCGCTGGGGGGCGATGGTCAGTCCGCGCGGGGAGCTTCTTCCCAAATCCGCAATCCGAATTCCGCAATCCGCAATATCCGTCCGTGATTCCGTATAATCCGTCCATGCGAATCCTGGTCACCGCGGACCTGCATTACGACTCCGCCCGCAGCCGCCGGGGCGCTGCGGCGTTGGCGCGGCAGGCGGTGGAGACCGGCGGGGACGCCCTGGTGCTCGTCGGCGACGCCGCCAGCGCCGAACACGGGCCGCTGCGCGAGTGCCTGGGGCTGTTCGAGGCCTTCCCGGGAAGAAAGTTCTTCGTCCTGGGCAACCACTGCCTGTGGTGCCTGCCGGGGGAAGACTCCATCGACCGGTACGAGCGGATCGTGCCCGCCATCGCGGCCGAGATGGGCTTCGAGACCCTCGACCATGCCCCGGCCCGCCTCGGCGAGACCGGCCTGGCCGGGTCGATCGGGTGGTACGACTACTCCTACCGCCACGAGGACCTGGGCATCCCGCTGGAGTTCTACCGGGCCAAGGTGGCGCCCGGGGCGGCCGAGCGGTTCCCCGAGCATCGCCACCTCGTCGAGCGGTTCCGCGGGCAACTGGCCGACTGGCACCTGAACCTCACCGCCCGCTGGATGGACGGCACCCGCGTGCGGATGGACATGACCGACGAGCAGTTCCTCGAATACCTGCTGGGCAGGCTCGGGGGGCACTTGGACGAGCTGGCGTCGGACGGGGGCGTCACGCGGGTGCTGGCGTTCGTCCACCACCTGCCCGTCCGCGACCTCCTGCCGCGGGACCGTCCCGCCCCGCTGGCCTTCGCGGCCGCGTTCCTCGGCTCCGACCGGATCGGTGAGGTCCTGATGGGCTGCCCCAAGCTCACGCACGTCTTCTGCGGGCATTCGCACTGGCCCGGCCGATGCCGCGTCGGCGGGGTGGAGGTGATCAACCTGGGCTGCACCTACGAGGAGAAGCGCCTGGAGGTGCTGGAGGTGTAGCTCGTAGACGGGCCGCCGGGTGGGGGGTGTTTACAAAACCCGGGAATGTAAACACCCCGTCAACACTCGGAAGCTATTCCCTTGCAGCGTCTTACAAGCGGCTGGGCGGTGTTTCGCCGCGGGCGTGTAAACACCCCCCCACGTCCCCGCCCCGCACCGCCAAGGGAGGGCCTCGCCTCCGCCCCTTGCCCCCACGACCACCCCCGCGCATGATCGACGCGCGTCTCCAGACTGTTTACAAAACGCGGGGATGTAAACACCCTCTAATGCCACATAAGTACTGTTGTAACAAGGACTTATAGTGGTATTTCCCTGTTTCCCCCGGGGTGTTGTAAACAGGTGTAACCACCTGCCCAGGCCTCCGATGGCCGGGTGCCACGGGTGCGTTGTCTGCACCCGTGCCACTGGATCTCCAACGCGGGACGGTCTCCGGTCGACCCTCCACCGGGAATGGGGGCGGGTCGCAACGCACGCCGTTCGCCCGGGACGTCTGTCGGCACGGCTGCAAACGACGCAGCCGTGGCACCCGGCTTAATAGGATAATTCGGCTTGTAAACAGCCCCATGGATACCGACCGTCACTTCTTCGCCGCGCTATGGGCCTTGGCCAGTTGGGTCATGGCCGCCTTCAGGTCGCCTTCGTGGAAGATGAACCAGGTCTCGGCCCAGCGGGTGGACTTGGGCGGCACGTCGCCGAGTTGGGGGTCGATGTGGAAGCACGGCTGCAGGACGTTGTAGAAGCCGCGGATGCCCGAGGGGCTGTAGACGATGGCCGCCCGTCGCCGGTCTGCGTCGGCCTTGGCGATGATGGGTGCATCGATCATCCTGCCCAGTGTAAACACGGGGTTGGCGCCCTGCTCCTTGAGCCTGCCGACGGTGTCGCCCTCCCCGACGGTGGCCAGGAAGAAGCACGACCGCTTGAACATGGCCGGGCGGCGCTCGTCGCGTTCCTTCTCCAGCCACGAGAGGTCTTGGCCGGCGCCGTCCCAGGAGATCAGCTCGCCCCGGCTGAGCATATACGAGGAGCCGGGGTGGCGCTCCGCCAGGGCGGGTTCGCCGACGCCCTTGAAGCAGATCTGGGCCCAGCAGTTGCGGATGGTCTTGTCCCCGCCGTTGGTCAGGCCGAAGCGGACCTCCAGCATCCGGTCGTGCGGGATCACGCGAAAGTGGACGGTCAGGTCACGCTCCAGCGGGTTGTCCATCGCCAGCCCGCCGTCGTCGGTCCGGACCCACTGGGGCGGCTCCTTGGAGGCGTAGCGGACCCCGCCGATGGCCTTGGCGGTCTCCAGCGACCGGCCCGCGAAGAGGAACCCGCCCCCTCTCTCGCCGTCGGCGCGCCCGTGGACGTACTCGGGCACCTCCACCTGAAGCGGCGAGTCGCTCTGCCACGGCGAGCGGAAGTACACCATCGGCACGTGCCGGTTCTGCCTGTCCTGCCGCCAGGTCACTGCCGGCGTGAAGGGCTTGAGCTGGTTGCCCTTGCCCGTGGCCAGCAGGGCCAGCGCGGCCGGCCCGGATGGCATCCGGGCGCATCCGGCGAACGAGCACCCCATTGTGGCCAGCGCGATCAGCAGGATCAGCTTCAACATGCCAGGCTCCTTTGTGCCATGGACGCGGCGAACCCCAAGGCCGCTCCAGGCATAGTAACGATAATGCCCCTTGAGTCCAGACCTGACAACGCGCGCTTGCAGGCCAGGGGCGGCAAAGAAGCGGCAAAGAAGAAGAAGAAGCAATAGCAGGGATGCAGGGGATTCAGGGGATGAACGGATAGTGGAAGCAGCAGCAGCAGCAGAAGAAGAAGCAATAGCAGGGATGCAGGGGATTCAGGGGATGAACGGATAGTGGAAGAAGCAGCAGCAGCAGCAGAAGAAGAAGCAATAGCAGGGATGCAGGGGATTCAGGGGATGAACGGATAGTGGAAGCAGCAGCAGCAGCAGCAGAAGAAGAAGAAGCGATACAGGGGATGGAGCCTTCTTTTGCTTCTTCTTCTGACTCAGTCTGTTCTCCGCGTCTCTGCGGCGAGATGCTTCTTCTTCTCTTTTGCTTCTTCTTTGCCGTTTCTTTCGTACTTCGTGTTTCGGATTTGTTTCGGATTTCGTGTTTCGAATTTCGTGCTTTGCGAAGGCAGGCCGGCGCACGGCGATGGCAAAGCGGTTCGGAACGGCTACAATCGGAAGCGGTTTGACGCATGGGGAGGTGAGTCGATGACGAAGATGACAGCATGGGCATGGGCGGCGGTGATCGCCCTGGCGGCGCCGGTTGCGCCGGCGAGCGGGCAGGAGAAGGGCAGGTCCGCCCGCGTCACCCCGGTGGTCGAGGCGTATCGCAAGGCCAGCCCGGCGGTGGTGAACATCTCCACGCAGCGGCTGGTGCGGATGGGGTCCGGGGTGTTCGGCGACGGGGACGACCCGTTCGAGAGCTTCCTGCCCCGGCTGTTCGGCCAGGCGGTGCCGACGGTGAGCCTGGGCAGCGGGTTCCTGGTCCATCCGGACGGGTACCTCATCACCAACGCCCACGTGGTCCGCCGGGCGGAGAAGATCGCGGTCACCCTGGCCGACAAGACGGCCTACGAGGCGCAGGTGGTGGCGGCCAATACGGGCGACGACCTGGCGGTGCTGAAGATCGAGCCCAAGGACGGGCGTCCGTTCGCGTATCTCCCCCTGGGCCGAAGCGACGACCTGATGATCGGCGAGACGGTGATCGCCATCGGCAACCCGCTGGGCTACCAGAACACCTGCACCACGGGCATCATCAGCGCGCTGGACCGGAAGCTGGAGTTCCGGGGCGGCAACACGTACAGCGGCCTGATCCAGACCGACGCCCCGATCAACCCCGGCAACTCCGGCGGCCCGCTGCTGAACATGGACGGCCGGTTGATCGGGATCAACACCGCCATCCGCGCCGACGCCCAGGGGATCGGCTTCGCCATCCCCGTCGACGGCCTGTCGGCCGACCTGCCCAGGCTGCTGGACTTCGAGCGGCTCAATCGGGTGGTCTTCGGCCTGACGGTCGAGCAGCGCCACCAGGAAACCACCGAGGAGCTGGTGGTGACGGCGGTGGCGGCGGGCTCGCCCGCCGAGGCCGGCGGCTGCCAGAGCGGCGACCGCCTGCTGGAGCTGAACGGCAAGCCCCTGATGCAACTGCCGGACTACCAGTTCGCGATGCTCAACGCCGCCCCCGGCGCCGCGATCCGGCTGACGTGCTGGCGGAACGGCCAGACGCTGCCGCTGACGGTGACGGTCAAGCCCCGGCCCAAGCCGGACGGGTCTGCCCTGGCGGGCAAGCTGCTGGGGCTGGAGGTGCGGACGGTCACGCCCGAGCTGGCCCAGCAGCTTCGCCTGGCGGCGTCGGCGGGCCTGCTGGTCACCGGCGTGGAGCGCGAAGGGCCGGCCGAGAAGCTGGGCATCCGGCGCGGGGACATCGTCTTCCAGCTCGGGCGGTGGTACGTGACGGACCTGGACCGCCTCGGGGCGATCCTCGAGGACGTCCAGGCCGGGGAGCTGCTGCGGGTCGGGATCATCCGCGGCAACGTGCGGGCGTGGGCGGCCATCCAGGTCCGCCAGGCGCCGACCCCGACGTCGGGGCTGGTCAAGGACAAGGTCTCGGTATGAGGATTGTCGTCGCCCCCGACTCGTTCAAGGAGACGCTGTCGGCGCCGGCGGCCGCCCGGGCGATCGCCGCCGGCGTGGCCGACGCGGAGCCGGCGGCGGCGGTGGACCTGTGCCCCATGGCCGACGGGGGCGAGGGCACGGTCGAGGCGATGGTGGCGGCCACGGGCGGGCAGGTCCGGACGGCGGATGTCTTCGGCCCGCTGGGCGAGCGGCGGAAGGCCCGCTTCGGCCTGCTGGGCGACGGGCGGACGGCCGTGGTCGAGATGGCGGCGGCGGCCGGGCTGGAGCTGGTGCCCCCCGACAAGCGGAACCCCATGCTCACGACCACCTTCGGCGTGGGCTGCCTGATCCGCGCCGCCCTGGACGCCGGGGCGGACCGGCTGGTGGTCGGTATCGGCGGATCGGCGACGGTGGACGGGGGCACCGGCTGCGCGCAGGCGCTGGGGGTGGTCTTCGTGGACAAGCACGGCCGGCTGAGCCCGTGCGGGCTGGCGGGCGGGGGTCTGGCGGACATCGGGAGGATCGACATCAGCGACCGCGATCCGCGGATTGCCGGCGCCGACATCCGCGTGGCCTGCGACGTGACCAACCCGCTGACCGGCCCGCGGGGGGCGGCGGCCGTGTATGGCCCGCAGAAGGGCGCCACGCCGGAGATGGTCGCCCGCCTGGAGGCGGGCCTGGCCAACCTGGCGGAGGTGGTGCGGCATGAGCTGGGTATCGACGTCGAGCACCTGAGCGGCGCCGGGGCGGCAGGGGGGCTCGGCGCGGGGCTGGTCGCCTTTGCCGCCGCGACGCTTCAGAGCGGGGTGGAGATCGTCGCCGAGTCCGTCGGCCTGCGCGAGCGGATCCGCGGGGCCGACCTGGTCCTCACCGGCGAGGGCAAGCTCGATTCCCAGAGCGCCCACGGCAAGACGGCCTTCGGCGTCGCCCGCCTGGCCGCCGGCGAGGGCGTGCCGGTGATCTGCATCCCCGGCCAGGCCGACCCGGACGCCCCCCGCGAGGCCTTCGCCGCCGTCGTCCCCCTCGTCGCCGGCGACGTGGGCATCGAAGACGCCCTCTCTGCCCCCGCGCGATTCCTGCGTAAAAGGGCGGCGGAAGCGGTCAGGGCGTGGGTCGAGCGCTGATGGGTGGAGAGACAATCGCCCCCCAGCGGAAGTCGCAGCGAAGCGAAGATGCCGTCGGTACGGGGGGTTCAAGACCCAGGGCGACCCACGGCGCTGGTAAGGATGGATGCACGGTGCGGTTCGACCGATGGGAAGATCTGTAACCCCCCGCTTCCGCTGGGGGGCGATTGTCAGTCCGCGCGGGGAGTCTCTTCTCAATCCGCAATCCGCAATCCGAAATCCGCAATGGGAGAATTCGCAAACCGCAATGATATGATTCCCCGTGTCCGTTGCACGGTCCCTCCTGAAGCGGTAGCCTGATCGGCCCGAGTGTGCGCAAGGGATCGAGGATGAACATGGACTACTTCGAATATCGCGGCGGTCAACTGGTTTGCGAGGACGTGCCTGTCGAGGCCATCGCCGGCGAGGTCGGGACGCCGGTGTACGTCTACTCGGCCGCCACGCTGCGGGCGCATTACCGGCGGATGGCGGAGGCCTTCGCCGAGCTGGACCCGACCCTCTGCTTCTCCATCAAGTCGCTGTCGAACGTGCACGTCCTGAAGCTCCTGGCGGCCGAGGGCAGCGGGTTCGACGTGGTCTCCGGCGGCGAGCTGTACCGAGCCGAACGGGCGGGGGCGGACATGAGCAAGGTCGTCTTCGCCGGCGTGGGCAAGACCGACGCGGAGATCGCCGACGCCCTGGCCGCGGGCATCGGGTACTTCAACGTCGAGTCGGAGGCGGAGTTCGAGAACCTCTCCCGCCTGGCCGCTTCCGCCGGCGTCAAGGCGCACGCCGCCCTGCGGGTCAACCCGGACGTGGACCCCAGGACCCACCGCTACACCACCACCGGCAAGAAGGAGACCAAGTTCGGCGTGGACCTGGAGCGGGCGGAGCGGTTCTTCGATGCCTACGGCTCGGACGCGAACGTGTCCCTGGACGCGATCCACCTGCACATCGGCTCGCCGGTGTACTCGGTCGAGCCCTACGTCGAGGCGATCACCAAGGCCCTGGACCTGATCGACCGCCTTCGCGGGCGGGGGCGGGAGGTCCGCGCCATCAACCTCGGCGGGGGCTACGGCGCCGATTACGAAACGGGCCAGTCGCCCCTGGCGGCCGATTACGCCGCCGCCATCGTCCCGCTGCTGAAGGGCACCGCTCTGGCCGTGCTGATGGAGCCGGGGCGGCAGATCTCCGGCAACGCCGGCGTGCTGCTGACGCGCGTGCAATATGTCAAGGAAGGCGGCGACAAGACGTTCGTCATCATCGACGGCGCGATGACCGACCTGATCCGCCCGGCCCTGTACCAGAGCTTCCACTTCATCTGGCCCGCCCGGTCGGCGGCGCCCCCGGAGCGGTCGAAGGAGTACGCGCCCCCCGGCTGTGTCGCCGTCGACGTGGTGGGCGGGGTGTGCGAGTCGTCGGACTTCCTGGCCAAGGACCGGCCGCTGCCGCCGGTGGGGCGTGGCGACCTGCTGGCGGTCTTCTCGGCCGGGGCGTACGGGTTCGTCATGTCCAGCCAGTACAACTCCCGCCCCCGCGCCGCCGAGGTCCTGGTCGAGGGCGACCGTTGGCGCCTCATCCGCCGCCGCGAGACCTACGACGACCTGCTGGCGCCGGAGTTGGAGATCCCATCCCCCTGACCGAGTCGGTTCCCGCGCGAACGGACAATCGCCAATCGCCAATCGTCAATCGCCAATCGTCAATCGCCAATCGTCAATCGCCAATCGTCAATCGTCAATCGACAATCGTCAATCTCAAGAGACGCTCAGGCAGATGAGGCGCTGCTCGGAGGAGTTGAGGATGGTGTGGGATTCGCCCTCGCCGCACTGGACGAAGTGGCCCAGGGCGATGTCCTGGGATTCACCCTTGACGCGGGCCTTGCCGCTGCCGGTGACGACGTAGTAGGCGCATTCGCCGGTGGCGCTGAGCTCCTGCCCGGGTTCCAGGCACAGCAGGTCGCAGACGTACTCATCGCACCTGGCCAGTTGGACGCGCTGGGGGCGGGCGGAGTTGAACCGAACCTTGGCGATGGCGTTGATGATGTCCATGACGGCCTCTTTGGGTTCGATGAACCTGCGTATCCCTCGCCCGGAACCAGTAGCAGTATCGGCCATTTCCGAGGGTCGCAAGAGACATTGTTCCCCGCCGCCCCGGGCGGGGCCGATGGGGGGAGGCGGCGGGGCGGCGATGTCGTATAATGGCCTCCAGGCGGGCCCGGAGCCCGCCCGGACGCGGGAGTGAAGGAGCACGGATTGAGGATCCTGTGCGGCGGTTGTGGCCGGCAAATCGAGGTGGACGACCCCCTCGCCGGCGGGCAGATCCAGTGCGAGTTCTGCAGCCGGATCATCCACGTCCCCGCCCTCGACGGTGCGGCGGGGGACGAGCCGCCGCGCCCGGACGCCGTCGAGGCGGGGGACGAGCTGACGGATGAGTTCGTCGCCAAGGCCCGGCTGGCGCTGCGGAAGAAGCTGTTGGTGGTGTGCGTCTCGTGCGGCGAGCGGCTGGCGGTCGAGCAGCGCCTCGCCGGCAACGTCGCCCGCTGCCCCTCGTGCGGGGGACAGATCGTGATCCCCTCCGTCGCGGCCGACGACATCCCCGCCGGTTCGGAAGAGCTGATGTCCGAGCCGGACCGGTCGGTCACGCTGGATCTGGCCGAACAGGCGGCGCAAGGGCCTGCCCCCGCATCGACGGCGCCGGCCCCGGCCACCCCGGTTGCGGGGTCCGTCCCGGCGCGGCCCCGGCCGGAGGTGCCTCCGGCGCCGCGGCGCCGGCCTCTGCCGGTCCGCCGCCGCCGCATGTTCCCGATCGTCCTGCTGGTGGGGATGGTGGGTGTCGGCACAGGCCTGCTGGGCGTGATGCTGGGGCGGTCGTGGCGTCCCGGGCCCGGCGAGATGATCGGTCCCGCTGATAGCCCGCCGCCTTCGACGCGGCAGGAGCCTCCCGATGTGGCCGTGGCCGACCCGACGCCCGCGCCGCAGCCCCGGACGCGTCCGGTGCCCGTTCCGCCGCCGGATCCGGTGCCGCCGCCCCCGCCGCCCGCGCCGCGGGCGCAGGTCAAGGTGACGGGGGCCCGCGCCAGCGGCCTGGGGGCCGGCGGGCTGGTGCCCGCGCCGCTGGGAAAGGCGTACCTGACCGTGACCGTTCAGCTCCAGGCCGGGGCCGAGGAGTTGAGCGTCGATCACGCCAAGGGCCAGGTGACACTGGCCTCCGACGGCGTGACCTTCCCCGCCGTCGGCAGGCCGGCGGAAGGGCCCGTGCCGCTGGCGGCCCAGGCCGGCGCGTTCGCCGTCCCGCCGACGGCATCGCGCGTCGAGTCGTTCGTGTTCCTGGTCCCGATCGGGCTGCGTGCGGGGACGATCCGCGTCGCGGGGCTGCCCGAGGCCGACCTGGGCCGTGTCGAGCGGACCGACGCCCCGGCCCCCGAGGCCCTGGCGGGCACGTACGAGGAATCGGGCCGGCGGCTGAAGGTGGCCTTCGACGACCCGTTCCTGGAGCGGATCCGCGCCGCCGGCAAGGGCAAGCTGGTGGTGGCCGTCAACGCCGGCCTGCTCGACGTCTCCCTTCCGGCCGCCGGCCTGACGGGCAAGGCGACGTTCGATCACGACGGCACCTACCTGCTGCTCCTGACCGACGCCGCCGACAAGCTCCGATGCCACCTCCGCCTGGTCGACGGCGGGGCCAAGCTCGTGCTGTACCTCGACGACAAGCCGTACCACCAGGTCATCTACACCCGGCAGTAGCCGGCACATTCGAGGGGAGGTCGCGATGGACGAACCATTGAGCGAACCCGCCAAAGCAGCGGCCAAGCCTCACCGCGTGGCGAGCTTTGTGATCGGCGTGGTCCTCGGCCTGGTCCTGGTCCTGTGCCTGCTGGTCCCCGGCCCTCGGGCCGTCGGGTTGGCCTACCGCGCCGCTTGTGGGGCCAATCTCGGCACCATCGGGAGGGGTGTTGCCCTCTACCTCACCGAGTACGGGGCCACCCCCCGTGACTTCCAGGCGCTCCTCGACAAGGAGTTTGTCTCCCCCGGGCTCCTTTGCTGCCCTGGCCGGGCCCGGGTCGAGAAGGTGGCGCCCGGGGCCCCTTGGCAGGACCGGTGCGACTATGTCTGGACGGCCCCCCTGACATTTGATTTCGAGGACAGGCGGATTGCGGCCTTCGAACTGCCCGGCAACCACCGGAACGAGGGCGCGAACGTCCTGATGACCGGAGCCAGTACGAAGTTCATCGACTTCGGCTCGAGTAAGGAGGGCCCGTACACGTTCGTCCATGACATCCAGACGGTCAATAACGAGCTGGCCCGCCTGGCGGAGGAGGGATCCCGATGAGCGCGGGGCGAGCGTCGCTGCCGGCGGTGTTCCTGGGAGCTGTGTCCACAATCCTGGTCGTTCTCGGCGTCTGGGCTTGGCAGGACTATCGCAGCAACGCACCGCTGCCGGCGCAGGCGGTCCTTTCCCGCCCGCAGATGGCGGCAGTGGCGGAGGGGGTGAAGTCGTACGAGGCCGCCAACGGCCGCCGGCCCGCCCGGCTCGAGGAGCTGCTCGCCGGCGGGCACGTCAAGCCGGCCGACCTGTTCGACAGCAGGCGCAAGGTGGACCGCGCGATCGATCCGGAAACCGGCCGGTTCCTCGCCACGCCGGACGTGCTCTACTTCCCTGGCATCGAGCAGGAAAAGGACGCATCCGATCTCGTCCTGCTGTGCACCCTGTTCACCGAGCGGCGGGACGGGCACCTGCTGGCCGTGTTCAGCGACTACCGGCTCGTCGAGCTGGAGCCACGGGAGTTGGTCGCCGCCCTCAACCGCACCTACACCCGCCTGGCCGAAAAACGGGATGATCCATGAGCAATCCCTCCACGATGCGTGGAAGGCCCGGAGGGCCAATCGTTCTTAGCCCAGGGTGCAGGTCGCGATAGCGACCAAGCCCTGGGTCTGGATTGCCCGATCGCCCAGAGTCCCATCGGGACGACCGGGCTCACGATCGTCCCGATGGGACTCCGGGGACAGAAACGCTCTATCCCAGGGCTCCCGCCGCTTCGACTCGCCTTCACTCGCTCAGGACCCCGGCCGCTTCGCTCTGGTCGCCCTGGGCTACGAACGAAGGCCGCTACGCGGCCGGGAAGACTGTATCATCTCGGACTTGTGGGTAATGACAGGGCTTCAGCCGGTGGTCGGCGTGGCCTGGGGGAAGCTGGGTGCCACAGGGTGCTTGTCGACGATCCCGCAGGGATCGGCGATCCGCCGGAGCGGGTCGAAGACCCGCGGAGGTGGACAGCCCCAAGGGGGCGAGCCTGTGCGGGAAGGAGACGGGATCTCAACCAGTGGTCCCTTCCCCTGCCCGCACGGGCTGCGAGCAGCCCGTGGCACCCAATTCCCTCGGTCCGGCCTCACGCGCCGAAGGCGGGTGGGGCTGACTTGGCAGACAATCCCCATTCCCCGGGTGCCTTCCGATTTCCGGCACCCCCAAGCCGAACGACGGCTTGAGGGCGGCACCCGGGGCATCCGCCTTCCAGCCCGCAGGGCGGAACATGTTAGCCCACCGCGGAAGCGGTGGGTGAGTTTGGCCGTTCGAAAGGCCAAGCCCCGTCAGGGGCGGCACATGAGGGCACAAGGCGATCTGCCGCCCCTGACGGGGCTTGACGATTCTCACCGGCCGCGTTCCCCCCGCTTCCGCGGGGGGCTAGCATGGTCCACCCCTTACGGGGCTATCCTCGATTGACTGCCCAGCCCGGAAGGAGGGTGTGTCGCAACGACTTCCTTTCGCCCGGGACATATCTCGGCACGGCTGCGGACAACGCAGCCGTGGCACCCAGCATTCCGAAATCCGCCATCCCGCTCCGCCCTCCGCCAAGCGGATATTGGTACAATCGTCTCCCTATGTGTGACCATGCTCCCAAACGCCTGAAGTTCATCGGGTGCGAGATCATCTATCGCGAGGCCTGCCTGCTGGCGGCGCGGTGTCCGCACGCGGTGGACCTGGAGTTCCTGGGCAAGGGCCTGCACGACCTGCCGACCGAGGAGATGGCCGCCCGTGTCCAGGCGGCGGTGGACGCGGCCGGCGACGGCTACGACGCCGTCCTGCTGGGCTACGCCCGCTGCAGTGACGGCACCGTGGGCGTCAAGGCCGCCGCCGTGCCGGTGGTCGTCCCCCGCGCCCACGACTGCATCACGCTGTTCTTCGGCAGCCGCCGCGCCTACCAGGAGTACTTCGACGCCCATCCGGGGACGTACTACCGCACCACCGGCTGGCTGGAGCGGGGCAGCAGTGTCGAGGGCGGCCCCGACGGCGTCAAGGGGGTGATGAGCCAGTTGGGCCTGAACCAGAGCTTCCAGGAACTGGTGGCCAAGTACGGCCGGGAGAACGCCGAGTTCATCGCCGAGACCATGGGCGGCGGACTCGTCCACTACGATAACCTGTGCTACCTGGAGATGGGCGTCTGCGACGAGGCCCCGTTCATCCAGGCCGCCCGCGAGGAGGCCGACCGGCGCGGCTGGGCCTTCGACCACCGGCAGGGGGACATGTCGCTGCTGGAACGGCTCTTCCACGGCCCGTGGGATGGCGATTTCGTGGTCCTGCAACCGGGGGAAAGACTGGTGGCCAGGAATGATTTGGACGTACTTGGGGCGGAGGGAACTGGCGATTGACGATTGACGATTGTCGATTAGAGAAAAGGC
>DASRZG010000479.1:0-3565 GCA_035686585.1 Phycisphaerae bacterium | reverse complement strand
GACCATCGCTCGGCGCTTTCCCGCTCGGGATTGACGACGTCGTCGGCCCCGATCCGCGACAGGATCTGCGCGCGGATGGTGGTGGTGGCCCGGCTGATGACGCGGGGCACGCCGATCTGTTTGAGGATGACGGTGGCGAGGGCGTTGGCCTCGAAGTCGTCGCCGATTCCGACGACCGCGACGTTCACCCGGTCCACGCCCTGGGCGCGGAGGGCCTCCTCGTCGGTCGTGTCCAGACACACCGCCACCGTCACGCGGTCCCGGATCGACTCGACCAGGTCGCGCCGGCTGTCGATGGCGATGACCTCCGCCCCGCCTTCGGCCAGCAGCGTGGAGAGCCGATACCCGAACCGCCCCAATCCGATCACTGCGAACGTTGCCATGGACTCTACCCTATCAAGATGTTTTCCCGCGGGTAAGTGTATTCCGCCCGCCGGATCCCGCTCGTCAGCGCCAGCAGCAGCGTGATGGGCCCCAGGCGACCGATGAACATCCCGGCCATCGTCACGAACTTGGTCATCTCCGCCTGCCCGGTTCCGGTGATTCCGGTGGTCAGACCCACCGTCCCGCAGGCGCTGCACGCCTCGAACAGCACGTCCACGAACTTCTCATCCCGCAGGGAGATCGAGAGAAGCAGCGTCACGACCCCCACCAACGCCAGGTACAGGAACGCCACCGTCGTCACGCGGCGCAGCAGGTCCGCCGGTACGCTCCGGCGGAAGACCTCGACCTCCGACCGCCGCCGCAGCACGCTCCACGCCGCCGCGATCAGCAGCGCCAGGGTCACCGTCTTCATGCCCCCGGCCGTGCCGCCCGGACTGCCGCCCACCACCATCAGGCCGCACAGCCAGAGCTTGCCGGCGCTGGACAGTTCTCGCATGTCGATGGTGTTGAATCCGGCCGTGCGGGCCGTAATGGACTGAAACATCGCCTCGCGGACCCGCCGGGCGGGCGGCATCTTCTTCCAATCGGCGTGGGTCTCGCCGGTCGCACCGCCGATCGGGTGGCGGCCGATGACGTCCGCCTTCGGTCCGGGCCCGGGCTCGACCACAAGCAGCCCCAACGCCCCGAAGACCACCAGCAGCGCCGTAGTGGTCAACACGATCCTGGCGTGCAGCGACAATCGGGGCGCCTGCGGCCGGGGCGACGTCGCAGGGCCCTCGGGCCCCGGGACGCGGTACAGCGCCCGGGCGATCAGCGTGCGGACGTACTGGAAGCAGTCTCGCAGCACGGGAAAGCCCAGCCCGCCCAGGACGATCAGCACCGCCATCACACCGAAGACCTGCGAGTAGTTCCGAAGCGGGGTCGCCCATCCCGCCCGGACCCCGGCCATCATGTTCGCGTCGTACAGGCAGAACCCCGCATTGCAGAAGCTGGAGATGCTGTGGAAGACGCTGTACCAGACGGCCCTTCCTGCGCTGAGCGGGCCCCCGTCGGCCCCGGGGGAGGCGGCGAACATCGGGTACAGCAGCGCCGCGCCCGCGACCTCCATGAGCAACGTCACCAGGACCACGAAGGTGAGCAGGCGCGGCAGCGGGCCCAGCGAGGAGGTCCCCATCATCTGTCCCATCGTCTCCGACCCGCGGACGGACAGCTCCTTGCCCAGGAGCATCGCCAGGACGGCCCCGAACAGCATGATCCCCAGCCCGCCCAGTTGGATCAGCACCAGGATCACCGCCTGCCCGAACAGCGTGAAGTCGTTGCCGGTCTTCTTGACGATCAGGCCGGTCACGCACGTGGCGCTGGTGGCGGTGAACAGGGCGTCGGCGTAGTACAGCACGGGGGCGTTGGGCGGCGTGGCGACCGGCAGCATGAGCAGGCCCGACCCAGCCAGCGCCAGGAAGGCGAAGCTCCCGATCAGCAGCCAGGACGCATGGATCCCACTGCCGGTGAACCGCAGGTTGATCGCCACCGCGCGCAGCAGCAGCGCGACCAGCAGGTACACCTGTGTGATGATGACGTACAGCGCCCCGGCGCTGAGGATTTTCCCGACGAACTGATAGCCGATCGCCGCCCCGGCCCCCGCCAGGCCGATCAGGGCAAAGTCGATCCAGTTCTCGCGGAAATACGCCGCCTTGCGGCGGGCCAGGACTAGGCGAACCACCCGGTCGATCACGAAGATCGCGACGATGACCCCGATGGCCCCGTCCAGGTAGTCCGGCCGGACCGGCGGCTCTCGGAAGCCGTGGTTGAGGATCATCGCCGCCACCGCTGCCGCCCCCGCCGATCCCAGGATGATGTTCATCACCAGGATCGCCCTTTGAGGCAGCCCGAAGGGATCGGTCTTCTTCTCGCGTCCGTTCATGCCATCCCGTTTGCGCCGATGCCTCTGGGCGAAGCTACCGGCCGTCCCGCTTGCGGTACACCGTCTTTGGATCGAAGACCTTCTCCGCGATGACCTCCCATTCGCCGGACTCGCCCAGCCGGCGATAGAAGCAGGACACGTAGCCTTCGTGGCACGCGGCCCCGTGTTGGACGACCTCGACGAGGACCGTGTCCAGGTCGCAGTCGGTGTAGACGGCCTTGACGTCCTGCGTATGGCCCGACGATTCGCCCTTCATCCAGTGCTTTTGGCGCGACCGCGACCAGAAGTGCGTCCGGCCCGTCCGGACGGTCTCCTGCAGCGACGCCTCGTTCATGTACGCGACCATCAGGACCTGTTGGGTCCCGGCGTCCACCACGACCGCCGGGATCAGGCCCTTCTCGTCGTACTTCAGTCCTCGGATCGTCTCTTCCAGCCCGCCCACGCCTTCGCTCCTTATAACAGGTCCAATCCGCCGCATCATGCTACCGTCCCCCCTCGCTTCGGGTCAAACACCCAGCGCACATGCCTTTCCTCATGCGTCGTGGCACGGGCTCCCAGCCCGTGCTGGTTGCGCAACGCAACCAGCTCCGGATAGCGAAAGCCCGCTGGCGGTCGGGATCGCAAGTTGGTATCTTCTGCCTGCGTGCGTCGTCATGTTCTGTCTCAAGGGACAGGCCGCTCCGGCGGCCGGTGAACCCGCGCGGGTGCTGCCATGGCGGAAGGGAAACGGGACATCTTCGACCTGGAGAGGCTTCCGCCCGCACTGGACGCGAACTTGCGATCCACGAACCCCTGGTGGGAAGGCAAGCCCGGGCGAGTCCTGCCGCCGTATCGCAGGTGGGCGTTCCACGGCCTGAACAAGAAGGTGCACCACGGCCTTGCAGCCGTCGTGGTCGTCCGCGGACCGAGACAGGTCGGGAAGACCACCCTGCAAGAGCAGTTGATCCAGGAGCTGCTGAGCGCGGAGAAGGTCGCTCCCAACCGCATCCTCCGGGTGCAGTTTGACGAGATCCCGAGCTTGCGGGGGCTGAAGGAACCCATCCTGGCCATTGCGCGGTGGTTCGAGAACCGCATCCTTGGAAGGACCTTCAATGAGGCCGCCCACGCCGGCGAGCCCGCCTATGTCCTGCTCGACGAGGTGCAGAACCTGAAGGACTGGGCCCCACAACTCAAGGCCCTCGTGGATCACCATACTCTGAAGGTGCTCGTGACGGGCAGTTCCTCTCTCCGCATCGAGGCCGGGCGCGATTCCCTGGCAGG
>DASRZG010000478.1:0-6489 GCA_035686585.1 Phycisphaerae bacterium | reverse complement strand
CGACGCATAGGGCAATACGGCCATGTGTCGCCCCTGACGGGGCTTGGGGATTTCCGACGGGATTCTCTCCCACCGCTTCCGCGGTGGGCTAGCAGGTGTCGCCCCTGACGGGGCTCGTGGATTTCCGACGGATCCTCTCCCGCCGCTGCCGCGGTGGATGGAATCCCCAGCCCGCAAGGGCGGAACATGCTAGCCCACCGCGGAAGCGGTGGGTAAGATCGCCGACATCAAGAAAACCCAGCCCCGTCAGGGGCGGCACATGAAGGGGAAACCGATGAGCCACACCTACACGAAGCTCCTGTTCCATTGTGTCTTCAGCACCAAGGACCGAAGGCCGCTGCTGAAGGGCGACCTATCCGGCAAGATCGACGCGTACCTGGCTGGGATCGCCCGGAACCACAACATGCACCTGGTCCGTTCCGGCGGCACAGCCGATCACAGGCACCTCCTGCTCGAGTTGAAGCCCGTCACAAGCGTCGCCGAAGCCATGCGCATCATGAAGACCAACTCCTCGAAGTGGCTCGGGGAGACCTGTCCCCAACTGCGGGGCTGGGGCTGGCAAGAGGGCTACAGCGCCTTCAGCGTGAGCCTGTCGGCATGCGGGAAGGTCGTGGCGTACATTGATGGCCAGGAGGAACACCACAAGACGATGACGTTCGAGGAAGAACTGGTCGCCCTGCTGAAGCGCCATGGCGTCGAATTCGATCTTGATGACGTATTGCGTTGAGCATGTGCCGCCCCTGTCGGGGCTGGGTCTTTCCAATGCCTGCGATCTTACCCACCGCTGCCGCGGTGGGCTAGCATGGGTCGCCCCTGACGGGGCTTGCGGATTACCGGCGGGATCCTGTCCCACCGCTTCCGCGGCGGGCTGGCATGTGTCGCCCTTGCGGGCTGGCGATCTCGCCCGTGTCCACTTCGGGCACGATTGCTCGGACCGCTCACCCCGGATAGCCCACGGTCTGGGCGAACAGGACGCGCTGATCGGGGCGGAGGTTCAGGGCCCGCGCCAGGCCGGGCTTGTCGCCGTTGTGGAACCACGCGGCCAGGCCCTGCGAGGCGGCGAACAGGTACACGTTGCCGGCGATCAGGCCCGTGTCCACGAAGTAGTAGGACTTCTGGATCTCCGCATCCCGCAGCCCCGGCTCCTGGAACCGGGCTTTGGCGAACCGGGCGATGTCCACCACGTAGATCAGCCTCACCGGCGCCGTGGCCCCGGCGCCCCGCCGGCCGCGACCGACCTTCGCGCGCAGGTCGCCCTCCAACACCGGTTTCAGCCGGTGCGGCACCGCCTCGTAGAGGTAGACCCCTTCTGCCATGGCGACGTAGACGTCGATCTCCTGGGAATTGCTGGCGGAGGCGGCCGTTCTGCCGATGCCGCCGCCCGGGCCGTTCTTGCGGTTGACGCCGAAGGCCGACCAGAGCAGGTCCGACAGCACCTGCGGCGGGAGCTTCCTGTCGCTGATGCCGCGGGTGGTCTTCCTCTCCCACAGCGCCGCCAGCACGGACTTGCCGCCGTCGGTCTGCGGCTTGACGAGCTGGATCGGCTCCAGGCGGATCGTCGGGCCGGTAGTGGCCGCGGGGGCCTCGGCGCCGGAAGGCGGGGTGAGGTCCTCGGCCAGGCTCGACGCGGCCGCCGCCAGGGCGGCCATGGCCGGCACGGATTTCAGGAACTCTCTGCGGTCCATGGGATTCTCCTTGTCGCGAAGGCCCGCCGCTACGGCAGGGGCAGCACGCGGACCTCGATCTCTTTGACGTCCGCCAGCAGCTTCTTGACCTCGGCCGGGTCGCTGGTGCCCTGGTGATACGGGTACAGGATCCTCGGCTTGAAGGCCCGCGCCGCCTCGGCGGCGGCCTGGGGGGTCATCGTGTACGGCAGGTTGATCGGCAGGAAGGCGATGTCGATGTCCTTCATCGCCTTCATCTCCGCCGTGCCCTCGGTGTCGCCGGCGACGTACACCCGCTTGTCGCCGAAGGTCAGGACGTAGCCGTTGTCCTTGCGGTCCCTGGGGTGGAACCGGAGCCGATCGGCCGTGAGGTTGCAGGCCGGGGCGGCCTCGACCGTGATGTCCAGGACCCGCTTCTTCTGCCCCACCTCGATCACCCGTCCGAATCCCGCCTTCTTGACCGACGAGGCGTTGGCGTAGATCACCGTGTCTTCCTTGCGGATCCGGGCGATCGTCTTGGGGTCGAGGTGGTCGCCGTGCTCGTGGGTGATCAGGATGACGTCGGCCTTGGGCATCTTGTCCCAGTCGGCCTTGCCGGATGGGTCCACGTAGTACTGCTTGCCCTGGAAGGCGAACCGGACGGCCGAGTGGTTGATGGGCTGGACGAGCAGCTCTCCCTGGGACGTTTTCTCCACGGCGACGTTCCTTTCCGCGGGTGCCGACGCGGGTTGGGTGGCCGGTTGCGAAGCGGGTGGAGCGGCCAGTGCCATCGCGCACAGCACGGCCGCCCCGGATATGCTCAAGCCTCTCATGGCGCCTCTCCTGGATGTGAGTCGGCCCGCACCGGAGGCGGACCCTTGCCCATGATCCTACCGCGCGGGCGGCGCCGGACAAGGGGCTGCCGGCGGTCCGCGGCCCCGGCCCATAGGTGGGACAGTTCCGCCGGGTGCCCCGGACAAGCTGCGGTCCGGCTTGTCCGGCTCGTGGCCGTGGTGGAACGGGGCCGGACAAGGCAGACAACGCCTTGTCCGGGGCACCCCCCCATTTGTGGGACGGTTGCCGAAACGGGTCTTGTCTTTCGCCGCCGGGGCGGGTAATGTCTCGGTCATGGCACGAATCGCACGAATCGTCATACCCCGGATGCCGCATCACGTCACTCAGCAGGGCGCCGGCGGCGCGGATGTGTTCTACTCGGACCAGGACCGGCGGGAGTATCTGACCCGGATCGACGAGTACGCCCGGCGCTACGGCGTGGCGATCTGGGCGTACTGTCTGATGAGCGACCACGTCAACTTCGTGGCCGTGCCGAGGCGGGCGGATTCGCTCAGCCGGACGTTCCGGGAGGCCCACCGCGCGTATGCCTCGTGGATGAACCGGATGGTGGGCGAGAGCGGGCACCTGTGGCAGGAGCGGTTTCACTCGTGCGTCCTGCACGGTTCGTACCTCCCGGCGGCCGTCCGGTACGTGGAGCGCGGCCCGGTCCGCGCGGGCCTCCTCCGGCGTGCGGAGCGGTGGAAGTGGTCGAGCGCCGCCGCCCACTGCGGCCTGCGTGACGACCCGCTGCTGAGTCCGATCGAGATGCCCTGGCCGCGGGCGGACTGGGCGGCGTATCTGCGTGAAGACGACGAGGCCGAGGTGGCGGCCCTGGCCCAGCGGACCCGTACAGGCCGGCCCTGGGGCCCGGTGAGTTTCCTCAAGCGGCTGGAGAAGAAGCTCGGCCTGCCCATCCTCCCTCGCAAACGCGGCCGGAAGCCAAAACAGGCGCAACAGTAGCCCCCCAGCGGCCCGGCGCCCCGGGACGCGGGGGTCGGCGAAAGGGGAATCGAAAAGGACAAGCCATGCCCGGGCAAACGCCGTCTACGCGCGGAACCAGAACCCGGTCCATCCTCAGCCGGAGGGACTTCCTCGCCGCCGCCGGGGCGGGGGCCTTGACGCTGACGGCGGGCAGGTGGCTGTGGGCCGCCCCGGACGCCGGCGGGCGCAGGCCCAACATCATCGTCATCCTCGCCGACGACCTCGGCTATGCCGACGTGGGCTACCAGGGGTGCAAGGACATCCCCACGCCGCACATCGACTCGATCGCGGCCGGGGGCGTCCGGTTCAGCGACGGATACGTCTCCTGCCCGGTGTGCAGCCCGACTCGGGCCGGGCTGATGACGGGGCGCTACCAGAACCGCTTCGGACACGAGTGCAACACCGGCCCGGCCCCGGAGGCCCTGGCGGAGCACGTGGGCCTGCCGGTGGAGGAGACGACGATCGCCGACGTGCTCAAGACGGCGGGGTACGCCACGGGCGTGATCGGCAAGTGGCACCTGGGCATCCACCCGAAGTACCACCCGTTCCGCCGGGGGTTCGACGAGTTCTTCGGTTTCCTCGCGGGCAGCCACTCGTACTTCCAGCCCCTCCAGCCGAAGTGGAGCCCGGTTCAGCGCGGCAACGAGCCGGTGAACGAGAAGGCGTACCTCACCGACGCCTTCACGCGCGAGGCGGTCGATTTCATCGGGCGGCACAAGGAAAAGCCCTTCTTCCTGTACCTGCCGTACAACGCCCCGCACACGCCGATGCAGGCGCCGCCGAAGTACCTGAAGCGCTTCGCGTCGATCGAGGACGCGAAGCGGCGGACCTACGCGGCCATGGTCAGCGGAGTGGACGACGGCGTGGGGGCGGTGCTGTCGGCCTTGAAGGACAACGGCCTGCGGGAGGACACGCTGGTGATCTTCCTGAGCGACAACGGCGGGCCGCCGAAGGCGAACGCGTCGCGCAACGATCCGCTCAGCGGGGGCAAGAGCAGCGCGTTCGAGGGCGGCATCCGGGTGCCCTTCGCGATGCAGTGGCCCGGGCGGATCACGCCGGGCAGCGTCTACCGCGAGCCCGTGATCTCCCTGGACATCCTGCCCACCGCGGCGGCGGCCGCGGGGGCGAAGCTGCCGGCGCAGCGGCCCGTCGACGGGGTCAACATCCTGCCGTACGTCACCGGCGCCGCGGCGGGCGCGCCGCACGAGATCCTGTTCTGGCGCCGCGGCAAGGATATCGCCGTCCGCAAGGGCCGATGGAAACTGAGGAGCTTCAGGGAAAAGTTCCTGCTGCACGACCTGTCGGCGGACCTGGCGGAGAAGACGGACCTGTCGGCCCAGCACCCCGAGGTGTTCCGGGAGCTGCGCGAGGCGCTGGCGCGGTGGGAATCGGAGATGGCGCCGCCCAGGTGGATCCCGGTCACACGGAACGCCCCGGCGACCGCCCCGGCGGGGGCGCGGCCCGCCCGCGCGAGATAAGGGGCCTGCTTCAGCCCCCCAGTTCGTCGCTGGAGATGTCCTGGTCGCCGCCTTGGCCGCCTTCCCTGCCGTCGGCGCCGAGCGAGACGACGCGGCAGCGGTTTCCGGCCGGCGGGGCGTCATAGCGATAGGGCCTGCCCCACGGGTCCACCGCCCCGCCCCGCAGGAGCGGGCCGAAGTGGCTCGTCCTCGCACGGGTGAGGACGTCCAGGCCCTCCTGGCAGGTGGGGAAGCGGTTGTTCATCGCACGAAAGGCCTCCAGCGCCTGGACGATGGCGCCAATGTCCTTCCTCGCGACGTCTTGCCTGGCACGGACGCGGTGGCCGCGAACGCTCATCGTCGCCGTTCCCGCCAGCCCCCCCAGGATCGCGATGACAACCACCACCTCGGAAAGGCTCATGCCTCCGCCGCGGACCGATCGTCGGCTGCCCCACATGTTCGAACCCCCGTGACCCCTGGCGCCGGCGAGACCGCGCCGCCGCGGCGCGGAGACGACCGCCGGAACGCCCCGACCTTCAGTCCCACCACAGAATCCTTCGTCCCGATGCGCGGAATGCTTTAGCCCTTCCGGGCGCGCGCCGCAAAGGACAAATCCGAAATCCGAAATCCGAAACAGATTCGAAAACGGCAAACGGCCCGGGTTCACTGAAGTGACCCGGCCTCTTCTTCTTTCGTGCTTGCTGTTTTGGATTTGTTTCGGATTTCGTGTTTCGTATTTCGTGCTTCACGAGGGGACCTCGGTCCCGCCCGTCCGACCTTGCGTGCGGGCGGCGGTGCTGATATCGTCCGCCCGGACGAACGGAATGGACTGCGCGACCCCAAGCGTTGTCGGGCCGGCCGATTGGCGGCTCGAGCACACCGCGTGCGATTACTGCGGAACGGACCGCGCCCAGGTGCTGCTGACCGGCAGAGACCGGCTCCACGGGCTCCCCGGGGAGTTCCGGGTGGTGACCTGCGCCGAGTGCGGGTTGGCGCGGACGGACCCCCGCCCGGCCGCCGAATCCCTGGCGGCGGCGTATCCGGACGAATACGGCCCCCACCAGGGCCGGGCCCTCCGCGCCCGCCGGCCCCGGGGGCTGCTGCGGTGGGCGCTGGTGAACTTCCGCGGGTACCCGATGGGCCGCAAGTGGCCCGCCCCCCTGCGGATGCTTGGCTCGCTGCCGGCCTGGGCCGTCCTGCGGCGGCGAAGGGCCTTGCGCTATCTGCCCTTCGTCGGCGAGGGGAGGCTCTTGGACTACGGCTGCGGCGCCGGCGGGTACGTCGCCACCATGGCGGCGGCCGGGTGGCGGGCGGAGGGAATGGACCTGTCCGACGCCGCCGTCGCCACGGGTCGAGAGGCCGGGCTGACGCTGCACCAGGGGACGCTGCCCGGCGCCCGGATGCCGGCAGAGTCCTTCGACGCGGTGACCATGTGGCAGGTGATCGAGCACGTCCCGAGCCCCATGGCGACGCTGCGGGCGAGCCGGGAACTGCTCCGGCCCGGCGGGCTGCTGCTGGTGGGGTGCCCTCGGATCGACAGCCTGCCGGCGCGGTGGTTCGGCCGTTTCTGGCAC
>DASRZG010000477.1:0-2936 GCA_035686585.1 Phycisphaerae bacterium | reverse complement strand
GGGTGTGCAGGTCCATCGCCTCCGCCCCCGCCGATCGGATCGTCTCGACCAGGTGCCTATTGACCTGGTTGCACAGGACGTGCTCGACCACGTTCAGCGTCCGCTGGTCGGTGTACCGGCGGCCCTGGACGAACTGGACCTCCAGGCCCGCCTCCTCCATCGCCCTGCTGATCGCCTTGCCCCCGCCGTGAACGATCACCGGCCTCATCCCCACCGTCCGCATGAACACCACGTCGGTCAGCAGGTTGACGATGGCCCCCTCGTCGTCCATCACCGACCCGCCCATCTTGATCACGACGATCTTGTCCGCGAAACGCTGGATGTACCCCAGCGCCTCGATCAGCGACTTCGCCTTGGCAATCGCCTCTTCCATCGCGGCCCGTCCTCAAAGGCAAACTATCAAGTTTATTCGACGCCGCCAGGCAGGTCAAGAACCCTGGGAATCGCGGATTTCCACAATTGCGGATTGCGGATTAGGGAGGAATCCTCCTTGCGTGTGGACAGTCGCCCCCCAGCGGGAGCGGGGGGTTCAAGACCCGGTGCGACACGCGACGCAGGCGATCGGAACCGCAAGGAAGCGCGCCACCGATGGGAGGGTCCATGACCCCCCGCTTCCGCAGGGGGGCGACTTGCCGTATGCTTTCTCTTCCCTCGCTGTTTCTCAAATCCGCAATCTGCAATCCGCAATCCGCAATGGAACGGTCCGCAGTCTCCCGCGCATTGGACGCCACCCCTTCGATCCCCGCCTTCCGCGCCGCCCGTTCTCACTCCACCCGCTCCACCGTGATCTCGCGCGACCGCACGCCCGTCGGGCGGATCACGACGCGCCAGTGCGGCCTGGGCAGGGCGCCGCCGGCCCGGTCGGCCCACTCCACCAGCACCACCCCCTCCGCCAGCATCTCCGCCAGGGCCAGATCCTCCACCTCCTCCGCCCCGCCCCGCAGCCGGTACAGGTCCACGTGGAAGACCGTCACCCTGCCGGCGTACTCCTGGACCAGCACGTACGTCGGCGAAGAGACCATCCGCTCGTCCGCCAGACCCAGCCCCGAGGCAATCCCGCGGACCAGCACGGTCTTGCCCGCGCCCAACTCCCCCTCCACCGCCACCAGATCGCCCACGTCCAGACGCCCCGCAAGACGCTTTCCCAGCGCCACGGTCTCATCCGCACTGTCGGTCCTGTACCTCTCCATCTCCGACCCCACGCCCACGAGCTGCGCCTCGTGGGAGGATCCTCACTCCCGCGTCCCATGCTCCCATCCCCGCGGCGCGAGCGTCTCGGCCTTCCCGCCCCGCACCAGCGCCATCCCCTCGCCCGCGCGGACCGTCCCGATCCGCGTCACCGGCACGCCCAGGGGCTGCTCGGCGATCAGCCGGTCCGCCTGCCCGGCCGGCAAGGTGAACAGCAGCTCGTAATCCTCCCCGTCGAACAGCGCCGCCGCCAGGGGGTCTTCGACGCCGGCCGCGTCGGGGTGCACGGGAACGTCTTCCGCCACCACCTCCGCCGCCACGGCCGAATCCGCCACGATATGCCCCAGGTCGGCCGCCAGGCCGTCGGAGATGTCGATCATCGCGTGTAGATTGTACGCCCGCGCCAGCAGGCGGGCCTCCGCCACGCGCGGGGTGAATGTCAGGTGCCGGCTGCCCCGCCACGCCCCGCCCAGCGAGCCGGTCACGCAGATCGCGTCGCCGGGGCGGGCCCCCGACCGCAGCACCGGCGCAATCCCGCCGGCCCGGCCCAGGACCGTCACCGTCATCTGGAGCCGCCCGGCCTCCTCGCGCCACGCGGCCAGGTCGCCGCCGACCAGCGGACAGTCCACCGCCCGCAGGCCGCGGTAGAGTCCCTGGGCGTCCGCCGCCGACAGCCCCGCCGGCGCCGCCACCGACGCCACCATCGCCACCGGCTCGCCCGCCATGGCCGCGATGTCCGAGACCGCCCGCGCCGCCGCCTTCCGCCCCACCGCCTCCGCGCCGTGCTCGGCCAGCGAGGCGTGCACCCCGTCCAGCACCTGGTCCGTCGTCACCAGCAGCGTCTCTTTGCCGACACGCAGCACCGCGCAGTCATCCCCCGGCCCCACCACCACGCCCGGCGACACCACCTCCTGCCGCCGTATCCACTCGATGAATTCGAACTCGCGCATCAACGGCCCCCCAGTCTCTTCCGCCAGAAGGCCAACTGCTTCCGCAGTTGCTTCGCCCCGGCCGATCCTTCGGGGGCGTAGCGTTTCACGACGTTGGCGGCGCCGAGGTGGTCCTTCACGTCCGGGCCGATCCGATCGCAGGCGGACTGGAGGGCGTCCATCGGCAGGCCCGCCAGGGGCACGCCCTGCTTTTCCGC
Organism: Phycisphaerae bacterium; assembly: GCA_035686585.1. Taxonomy (GTDB): domain Bacteria; phylum Planctomycetota; class Phycisphaerae; order SM23-33; family SM23-33; genus DASRZG01. The sequence continues at coordinate 601 of DASRZG010000477.1, read as the reverse complement.
CCGGCCCACCAGGCCGGCGACGATCTGGTGGGCCGTCCGGAACGCCACGCCCTTGCCCACCAAGTACTCCGCCAGGGCCGTCGCATCCAGAAAACCCTCGTCCAGCCCGGCCTCGATCCGGTCGGCCCGCAGCTTGGCGGTCGAGACGATCCCCGCCGCCACGGTCAGCGCCGATCGCATCGCCGCCACGGCCGGCATCGCCAGGCGCTTGTCGTCCTGGAGGTCCCGGTTGTACCCGCTCGGCAGCGACCGCGTCAGCGTCAGCAGACCCACCAGGGCCGCGATGGCCGAGGCCGACTTGGCCCGGATCAGCTCCAGTGTGTCGGCGTTCTTCTTCTGCGGCATCATCGAGCTGGAGGTGCAGTAGGCGTCGTGCAGCTCGACGAAACCGAACTCCGTCGTGGAAAAGAGGATCCAGTCCTCCGCCCACCGGCCCAGGTGCCCGGCCAGCGCCGCCAGGTCGAAGCACAGCTCGGCCAGAAAGTCCCGGTCGCTCGTGGCGTCGATGCTGTTGCCCGTCACGCCGGCGAAGCCCAGCAACTCCGCCACCCGCCGGCGGTCCAGCGGGATGGACGTCCCGGCCACCGCCCCGCTGCCCAGC
>DASRZG010000476.1:0-10073 GCA_035686585.1 Phycisphaerae bacterium | reverse complement strand
GCGCGGGCGGGCGGACGTAGCGGGCGGCCTCGGGACTCGCCTCGGGGAAGACGCGGTGGGTCTCCTGGAACCCGATCGCCGCGAAGAACGGCCCGTCGTGGCGGCGGCGGAGGAACTCGACGGCGGCGGGGGCAACGCGATCGGTGCTTGGTGGGCCGCCGATGTCCGCGATCTCGTCGTAGCCGATCCGGTTGAGCCGCGGGTGGTCGGAGACGTGCTGGGCACCGATCAGCGTCGCGCGGTACCCCGCCTGCCGCAGGGTGTGGACGATGTGCCGCCGGTAGTCGGTCAGCGAGAATCCCAGGTGCGCCAGGCCGATCATCCCGCAGGAGTGCGGGCTCTGACCCGTCAACAGCGCCGCCCGCGACGGGCTGCACGTCGGGCCCGCGCAGAAGCACTGGCGGAACAGCACCCCGTCTTCAGCCAGCCGCTGAAGATGGGGAGTCGGCACCGCATACCCGTACGGCTGGATGTACCGCCCGGTGTCGTGGGAATGAAGGTAGACGATGTTCGGCCGATCCATGCACGCGCCTCCACTGTCTGACCCGCACTTGCGACCCTGCGGGCGAAGAATGTTGCCCGTTTCCTACACGGTGGTTACCCTGTTTGCAAGCGGAAGCATGGGTTGTCCTGAGCAGCGCAGGAAGGATGAACCCGACGGTATTCACGGAGCGTTCCGGTCGCCGTTTAGCGGTCGCCGGCACGGCGACCGGCGGGGCGGTCGTACCGACCGCCGCTAAACGTCCGTCATCCGGAACGGATCGTGCGTTTCGCCGAACACGGAGTCGTATCCATGAGTGATCGTTCCCCCCGCACTCCGAACATCGTCATCGTCTTCGGCGACCAGTGGCGCGCCCAGGCGGCGGGGTATGCAGGCAACGCCGTCGTCCGGACGCCGCACCTGGACCGGCTGGCGGACGAGAGCGTCCACTTCGTCAACGCCGTGGCGGGATGCCCCGTGTGCAGCCCGTACCGCGCGAGTCTGCTGACCGGCCAGCAACCGCTGACCCACGGGGTGTTCGTCAACGACGTGTGCCTGTGCAACGGGGCCGTCAGCATCGCCGGCGCCTGCAAGCGGGCGGGCTACGAGACGGCCTACATCGGCAAGTGGCACGTCGACGGGCATGGGCGGAGCAACTACATTCCGCCGGAGCGGCGGCAGGGGTTCGACTTCTGGGAGGTGCTCGAATGCACCCATCAGTACAATCACTCGCCTTACTACGCGGGCGATTCGGACGAGAAGCGGTTCTGGGACGGCTATGACGCCATCGCCCAGACGGCCCGGGCGTGCGAGTACGTCCGTGATCACGCCGAGGGCGAGCCGTTCCTGCTGGTGCTGTCCTGGGGCCCGCCGCACGCGCCCTACGAGACCGCCCCGCCGCGGTACCGGGCGATGTACGATCCCGCCGGCATCGCGCTCCGGCCCAACGTGCCCGCCTCCCACGCCGAGCAGGCGCGCAAAGACCTGGCCGGCTACTACGCCCACTGCACCGCCCTGGACGACTGCCTCGCCCAGCTCCGCCACACCCTGGCCGAGACGGGCATCGACGACAATACGGTCTTCCTGTTCACCTCCGATCACGGCGACATGCTCGGCTCACAGGGCCACGTCAAGAAGCAGCGGCCCTGGGACGAGTCCATTCGCGTGCCGTTCCTGCTCCGCTACCCCGCCGGGCTGGGGGAGGCGGCGCGGGTATCGGAGAAGATCATCGACGCGCCCGACGTCATGCCCACGCTGCTGTCGCTGGCGGGGATCGAGATCCCCCGGACCGTCGAGGGCGCCGACCTGTCCGCCTTCGCCCGGGGCGCGCCCGCCCCCGCCGACGACGCCGCCCTGATCGGGTGCTACTGGCCCTTCGGCCAATACACCCGGCGGATCGGCGGCAAGGAGTACCGCGGCCTGCGGACCCGGCAACACACCTACGCCCGCGACCTCGCCGGCCCGTGGCTGCTGTACGACAACCTCGCCGACCCCTACCAGCTCGACAACCTGGTCAACCGCCCGGAAGCCGCCGAAATCCAGGCCCGCCTCGACGCCCGGCTCCAGGCCCGACTGGCCCAGGCCGGCGACGAGTTCCTGCCCGGCGACGAGTACGTCCGCCGATGGGGCTACGTCGTGGACGAGTCCGGGACGGTGCCGTACACGAACTGAGCCCGACAGGTCGCGGGCAACCGAAGGAGCCAGGAACCGGGAACCAGGCGCCAGAGGCAGCGGCAGCACCGTGGAGGGCGCAAGCGCTCAATGATTTGTAAGAACAGCGGTTATGCGGTTTCTTGCAGATTACAATTGGAGTGCTTGCCAATTACAATTCGGTTCGAAACTTGCATCTGAAAGAGCACTTACGGGGCGGCGCCCGGGGGTTACAGGCCCAGACCGGTAGTTAGAAACTCGTGGCACTGCTTCATCGCCCCGGCCGGGTCGGCGCCGCTTTCCTCGTCGGCGGAGACCCAGCCGTCATAGCCGGTCTCGCCGACCGCGGCGAAGATGCCCTCGAAGTCCAGCCCGCCTTCCCCGAGCACCTCGAACCGCCCGTCGGCCAGGTCCTTCATGTGGAAGTTGTCGATCACGTCGCGCATGTCGCGGATGAGCGAGGGGATGTCCTCGATGCCCGACAGGGCGGCGTGGGCGGTGTCCAGCGTCAGCCCCACCGACCCGCCGGCGACGGCGCCGAAGAACGTGTCGAAGTCCCCGCGGTGCATCACCGGGCTGTCGTTGTGGTTGTGCACCGACAGCGCCAGAGCGGCCTCGGACGCCTCGGCCCCCAGCTCCGAAAGCCGCCGCGCCCAGCCGCGGATGTCGTCGTCGCTCAGCCCCTCGCGAGGCCCGGCCGGGCAGAAGACGATCCGCTCGGCGCCGACCTCCCTGCCGAAGGCGAACAGCCCGCGCAGCCGCGCCAGGCCGGGCCCGTCGAGCTTCCCGCCGGCAATCAGGGCCGACGCCACCCCCGGCACGTGCCCCCACGTCTGGCCGAAGCACCCCGGCGCGTCCAGGTACGGGCTGTACTGCCCGCCCTTGAGCTGCAGGCCGTCAAAGCCGAACTCCCGGAACCGGCTCATCAGGAACGAGGCCTGCTCCGCCGACGCGGTCAGTTGGCTGAACGCCAGTTTCATTGGATCTCCTCCACGCGGACGGTGCGGCGCTCCGCCAGCGACCGGTAGGCCGCCTCCAGGACGCGCATGGACTTGAGGTTGTCGGCGGCGGACGTCTCGGGCTCCCCCCCCGTCTCCGCCGCACGCAGCAGGTCGTCCAGGACCCACCAGGTGGCCTCGGCCTTGTCGAACGGGTTGGCGTGCTCGACGGACTGCCCGTCCGGCCCGACCTCCGTCATCGACCGGTAGCCCAGCACCAGACCGCCGCGCTGGCAGTCCAGGCCGCACGCGCTGCCCCCGGCGAAGCTGGAGAAGCTCTCCGACAGGCACGCCACTGCCCCGCCGGCGAACTCCACCACCATCGACACCGCCGTGTCCGGGCCGCCTTCGGTGGCGGGCGAATCCACGCCGCGGCAGGTCACCGCCGCCGGCTCCTCCCCCAGCATCCACCGGTACCCGTCCAGCCAGTGAATCGACATGACCGACATCACGTACCGCGACCGCGCCAGCCGCCATCCCTTGTCGCGGCGCAGCACGGCCGCGACCTGCACGAGGTGCAGCGGCTCGCCCAGCCGGCCCGAGGCCAGCACCTCCCGCGCCAGCGAGAAGGTGAAGTGGCGGCGGAAGTTCTGATCGATCGCCACCATCGCGCCCGCCCGCCGCGCCGCCGCCTCGATCCGCGCGGCCTCGGCGTACGTCTCGGCAAAGGGCTTCTCGCACAGCACGGGAACCCCCGCCTCGATCAGCGGGGCCACCACGTCCCACCGCACGTGCGTGGGCGTGCAGACGACGGCCGCGTCCACGTCCGCCCCGGCGATCATCCCCTCGACGCCGGCGAAGGTCTGCTCCACACCCCACGCCCCGGCCCGCTCGGCCAGCGCCTGCCCTTCGGGATCGCACATCGCCACCACCTTCGCCCGATCGCCGTGGCGGGCCATGCCTTCCAGGTGAAGCCCGGAGATGCCCCCGGCGCCGACAATGCCGATCCGGTATGGCTCGCTCCGCCCACTCATCGCCGCTACCCTTTCCTTTGCCGCCCGAAGTCTAATAGGTTTCGCATTCCCGTGCGAATGCCGTTTTAATCCGGGACGCCGAAGACACGCAACAGACAAGGAGAGCGGAGATGAAGATCGGCGTGATGGTGGAATCGTTCCGGGCCGGGCTGGACGGCGGGCTGAAGGCGGCGGCCGAGCTCGGGGCCGACGGGGTGCAGATGTACGCCACCGGCGGCAAGACGCACCCGGACGCGATGGACCAGACCGCCCGGGCGGACCTGCGGAAGAAAGTGGCCGACCTGGGGCTGGAGTTTTCCGCCATCTGCGCCGACTTCGGCGGGCACGGGTTCCAGATCGCCCAGGACAACCCCAAGCGGATCGAGAACTCCAGGAAGGTCATGGACCTGGCCCTGGAGCTGGGGTGCAACGTCGTGACCACGCACATCGGCGTCCTGCCGGCCGAGAAGTCCCACCCGCGTTACGGCGTGATGGCGGCGGCGTGCGCGGAGCTGGGCCGGTACGGCGACAGCGTCGGGGCGACCTTCGCCATCGAGACCGGCCCGGAGCCCGCGGCCGTGCTGCGGGCGTTTCTCGACGACATCGGCCTGCCGGGGGGCATGGGCGTGAACTTCGACCCGGCCAACCTGGCGATGGTGATCGGCGAGGACATCCCCGCCGCCACGGCCACGCTCGCCCCCTACATCGTGCATACCCACGCCAAGGACGGGGTGAAGCTGGGCGAGTTCGAGCCGGAGCACCTCTACGGCGTCTTCGCCGGCGAGGGCCCGGCGGGGATGAAGGTGGGCGAGCTGATCCGCGAGGTGCCCCTCGGCGAGGGGGCGGTGCCGTTTCCCGCCTGGCTCAGCGCCCTGGGCGACGGCGGCTTCGACGGCTATCTCACCATCGAGCGCGAGGTCGGCGACAACCCCCGCGCGGACATCGCCAAGGCCATCGAGTTCCTCCGAAAGCTGCTCGGATAGATCGGACCCATCGCGGAACCGCCGGCGTGCGGGGGCGTCCAAGGGGCAGAAGGCCGGTTGGAATCCGCGCCATGCCCAGGCACCGGAGAGCATAGACCATGATCCGCCGCAAGAGGACGAAGCCGCAGGTACGAAAGGAACGCCCGCAGGAGATGCCGGCCGTCAGAACGACCATCGTCGGCGGCAGGCCGCCCGGATGCGGGAAGGCGATCGGGGATATCCCTCGCGGGGTCGAGGTGCTGGTGAAGAAGGCGGCCGTGGACCCCGCCTTCCGGCTCCTGCTGCTGACCCGTCGAGCCGCCGCCGCCGATGAGATCGGCCTGAGGCTCGAGCCGGCGGAGGCGCTGATGCTCAACCACGTGCCGGCCGGACACATCGAGGCCATCATCGACCGCACCACCGTGGACTCCTCGCGCCGCCCGGCCTTTCTGGGCAAGGTGGCCGGGGTGATGCTGGCGGCCCTGGGCGCCTCGGCGGGGGGCAATCTCCTGGGCGCCGACCGATCCGCCGGCGCCACCGCGACGTCCTCGCCGGCGACGGCCTCGGCGCCGGCAGAGGCCGGCAACGCGGGGGCGCCCATGGGAGGGAACAGCGCCGGCGTAAGGCCGCAACCCATGACACAGCCTGTGCCCACGACCCAGCCGGTCCGCCCCGACCAGCTCCGCCCTGTCCGCGGCATCATGGCTCTACCGCCCGTCCCGGTCGCCGGGGCGACCGTCGTGGTCCCCCGGCCCCCGACCACGCGACCCGCGAGGCAGCCGGCAAGCCAGCCCGCCACAAGGCCCGCCCTGTCGGACAAGGAGATCCGCGACCTGCTTCGGCAGCTTGACGACGACAAGTACGCCGTCCGCCAAGCCGCCCACAACAAGCTCCAGGGCCAGGGCATCGCCATCCTGCCCGCCCTCCGCGAGGCCCTGCGGGACCAGACGCTCAGCACGGAGGTCCGCATGCGCCTGGAGTCCATCGTGACCAAGCTGACCGCCACCACCCAGCCGGCCCCGCCGGACCGCCCGATGATATCGATCGGGATCCGCGTCATCGCCGGCGCCATTATCCTCAACGACTGACCGCCCCGCGAGACCGGGAATCCCCCATGCCCGCCGACATCACGCTGGTCAACCTGAACCTGCTGTTCATGCGCTACGGACAGGAGATCGAGCGCGAGCTCCACGTGCCGTTGGGCTGTCTGTATCTGGCGCGGGCGATGGAGGCGGCCGGGTTTGAGGTGGACTTCCGCGACTACCAGCTCGCCGGCGCCGACGAGCCGTTTGACCTTCAGACCTTCCTGGCCTTCCTCGCCGACCCCGCTCCCGTCGTGGGCCTGTCCTGCATGGCCAACCTGCTGCCGTTCACCATCCAGGCCGCCCGGGCCATTCGCCAACGCTGGCCCGATCGCACCATCGTCCTCGGCGGCGTCGGGGCCAAGGACGTCGAGGAGCAGATCCTCTCCCGCTTCGGGTGGATCACCGCCATCTGCCGGGGCGAGGGCGAGCTCACCGGCCCGGACCTGCTGGCCGCCCTGCGCGACGGGCGCGACCTGGCCACCGTCCCCGGCATCTCCTGGCGCGACCCCGCCGGCCGGATCGTCCACAACCCCGATCGCCCCCGGATCGCCGACCTGGACGCCCTCGGTTTCCCCGCCTGGGAGAAGGTGGACCTGTCCCGCTACGTCGGCTACGGCATGATGACCAGCCGGGGCTGCCCCTACCGCTGCACGTTCTGCTCGGTGGCCCCGGTGTGGAACCACCAGAGCGTCTCCCGCAGCCCGGCGAGCATCGTGGCCGAGATGGTCCACCTCCACCGCCAGGCCGGCGTGAGGCTGTTCCTGTTCCAGGACGAGTTCTTCGTCTCCGGCAAGCGGCACGTGATGGACTTCTGCCGCGAGCTGTCCGCCACGGGGCTGCCCCTGGAGTGGAAGGCCTTCGGGCGGGTGAACCTGATGGACGAGGAGATGATGCGGACGATGGCCGATTGCGGCTGCCTGGAGATCCGCTTCGGCATCGAGAGCGGTGCCGACGCCATCCTGCGGCGGATCCAAAAGGGCTTCACCGCCGCCGAGGCGATGGAGGTGGTGCCCAAGGCCGTGGAGATCTTCCCGCGCGTGGACGCGTTCTACGTGTGGGGCTTCCCGTTCGAGACGATGGAGGACTTCAACCAGACGCTGTTCCAGATGGTCTCCTTCCGCATGATGGGCGCCCGCATCCTCCCCAGCCTGCTGAGCCTGCTGCCGCAGACGCAGATCTACCGCGAGCTGGCCGGGGACGTGACGCTGGAGTTCTGCCCCTGGCTGCTGCCGGAGTTCGTCCTCACCGGCCACGAGGTCTCCAGCGCCGGCCAGGTCGAGATTCCGCCCCGGCACGCGGAGTTCTTCCAGTTGATCATGGACAACCCCGACGTCTTCCCCGGCTTCTTCCACGTCGACCTGGCCAACAACGTCCTGCCCAAGATGGCCCTGCTCCGCCAGTTCGGCTTCTACCCCGCGTAGAGGCCGGGTCACTCCCCAAGGGGGCAGGTCAGTGAACCCGGATGAACGATCCGACCGCCCCCCGTCCTCTACTCTCCCTCCCGGGGGGGTGTTTACAAAACCGCCAAATGTAAACACCCCGGAAACGTTCGCAACACATTGTCGCAGACGGTATTACAGACATTCGTAGCTGTTTCCGCGGGAAGCGTGTAAACACCCCACCGGCTCAGAGTAATACCGTCTTTCGGATAATTCCGATTGCGTGCCAGCGGCCCGGCGGGCGGGGGAGGGTGGGTGCCACAGGGTGCTTGTCTGGGACCCCGCCGGGGGCGCCGATCCCGAGGTACCTGTTTAGCCGCGACCCGTAGGGGAGCGCTTCCGCCGACGTAGGGGATGCCTTCGCATGCGCCTGCGCCGCCCCTCCGCGTCGGGACCGGAGGCCCCGCGGGGAAAGTGCGGGCGCATGCGAAGGCACCGCCTCCGGCGGGCGACGCGCTTACGGGTCGCGGCTAAACTCGTACGATGAGGTGGTCCCGCCCGTCTTCGCGTAAGACGATCACGGATCGCTTCGTGACGGGCATCGGGTCGGTGGAGGGAGGCGGGCCTGCCCGGTCCGCCCGCTCCGCGCGGAATGTTCCTGTTGCCTTGCCTGCGGGCATGCCGCATAATCCCCGCACCCGGGGGGCTGGAGTCCGCGGAGAGCGCGGCGCCGACCATCGAGGAGCGACATTTGAATACCTGGGTCCAGAAGAGCAGGCTGGTGCTGAAGCGCGACCGCAAGGGATGGCACTGCAAGAGCTACCTCGACGGCATCGACGGCGATCCCAACCAGCGCTACCCCTCCGGCGGCCGGAACTCGACCAAGAGTCCCCAGAGCATGGCCTACATCCGGCAGATCCAGCCGGGCGACCTGGTCCTGCTGTTTCAGGTGGACGACGACGCCATCCACGCCTTCTCCGAGGCGGACTCGGCCGGCATGGAGGCCGACCGGGGCTCCCGGCAGTTCAACCTCTTCTACCTCAAGCCCGCCGCCACGGCGCTGCGGCTCCAAAAGCCCCTGACGGTGACGGAGCTGCGGGCGAGCGGCTGCGATCCGGCCTGCTTCGGCCCGGGCACACGCGGGCGGATCTTCCCGGTGACCACGGAAGAGCTGGTGGGCATCGTCCAGGCGGCCGTGAAGGCCAACCCCGACCAGGCCGCCGAACTGTCCGCCTGGCTGCGAGAACGGTCGCGGCGGTAGGGCGCCGCGGGGGGATCGTCACGCGTCCTGCAGCGGCATGCGAACGGTGAAGGTCGAGCCCTCCCCCTCGGTAGCCGCCCGGGCGACCGCCTCACCGTCTCCAAGACGTTGGTTGAGGCACCCCGCAGGCCGGTGGGTGCCCCCAACGGGGTCTTCGACATGGTCACGCGCTGTCTGCGTGACCATGCGGGACGCCACCGGGGGGCGTCGGCATGGTCAGGCGAAAGACGCCTGACCATGTCGAAGACCCCTCCGGGGGCACCCCGGGCCAAACGCCCGACCCCGTCCGAGTCCCCGTCAGCGGGTGCCCCCAACGGGGTCTTCGACATGGTCACGCGATGTCTGCGTGACCATGCGGGACGCCACCGGGGGGCGTCGGCATGGTCAGGCGAAAGACGCCTGACCATGGCACCCCGGCCAAAACGCCCGACCCTGTCGCGAGTACCCCGTCAGCGGGTCCATGGCCAGGCCGTCCTAGAGCTTGCCAACGTAGAAACCCGTCTCCCTGGTAATCCGGGACGGTTACCATTTAATGTTGCGGCGTGAGGCGTCCTGCCTAAATAGGGACGGACCCTCTTTTCCGGCTTGAGCTCCCCGGCCCCTGCTATAGACTGGCGCCATGCCGCGCACGGCAGGCGCGGGCATTTGGCTTTGTCCGATACGATCTCATCAAGGGGGAGTTTACGCCGGTATGGCTCTTGCGTTTTGACCACGCATGTCCCTTGAAGGCACATTCGGAAGGAATGCGATGAGTTGGCGTAACATCGGACCCGCCCTGGCGATCTGCTGTGTCCTGGCCTCGATGGTATCGGCGGCCCCCGGCGGCAAGACGGTCCTGACGGCGGAGGACTTCTGGCGGAAGCACTATACGTACCTGCCGCCGCGCGTCTCGGCGGCCTCGGCCGAGGCGCACGGGCTGCCGACCGACGCCGACGCCCGGGCCAAGGCGATCGCCAAGTACGTCCGCACCGGCCTGCAGAGCCCGCCGCCGGCGGCAGGGTGGGCGGGGCGTGACTTCGACGACGCCGGGTGGCCCCTGCTGCGGGGGCGGCAGTTCGTCAGCGCCTCCGGCGGCTACAGCCAGATGGGCTACGTCCCGCACAGCCACAACGATCCGGTCTTCCGGTGCACGGACCCGTTCGTCCCCGAGATCGGCATGGTCTGCCAGAGGGGCTTCTTGCGCGTGAAGGATCGGAGCAAGGTCAAGTCCCTGTCGCTTTCGCTGACCTACCGGGGCGGGTACGTCGCCCGCCTCAACGGCGTGGAGGTCGCCCGCGGGCACCTGCCGGACGGGGAGATCGCCC
>DASRZG010000475.1:0-5705 GCA_035686585.1 Phycisphaerae bacterium | reverse complement strand
TCAACACGATGCTGCCGCCGCCGTCGAGAGGCCCCGAAGGAGTGTCCACATCCAGGACGGCGGGCCTGGCCGACACCGACTCCAGGCGGGTGCCCGGCTGCACGGTCACCCGCAATTCCCGGGTCGGCTGCGACCCTCTGGCCATTCGCCCAAAATCAACCACCTCCGGCTCCACCGTGGCCGCGTTCGACACGGACACGACCACCGGCACGCGGACCGCGGGCACGTCCTGCGAAGCCGTATTGACGTTCAAGGCATACCGATAGGTCCCCGGCCTGGCGGGCGCCGTCATGGCAACTTCGAGCTCGGCGGCCTTGCCCGGCCCTACCTCCGGCTGAATGACCCGGCCGACCAGCGACCCGTTGTCGGCGATCGCGTAGAGCACCTTGGAGGTCACGTTGCGGTTGGCGACGACCTTGAGCGTGCGCCTGAGGTGCTGTCCCGGCCGGACCACGCCGAAGCAGAGCTGCCCGGGCTCCGGGGCCAGCGCGTCGGGCACATCGAAGCAAAGCGTCAGCCGCCTCACGCCGCCGGGGTCGTTGGACGCGATGGCGATCTCGGCCCTGTAGAGGCCCCGGTGCTTCAGCGTTCGAACCTTCAGGTTGAGCGCGGCCGACCCCCCCGGCTCAATGCCCTCAGGTTCCACGGCCGCCATGACGCAGTTGCACCCGGTCTCTACCTTCCGAATGATCAGGCGCTCTCCCCCGCCGTTCCTCACACTGACGGACACGTCGCCCTCGGAGCCCGTCGCCATCGGGCCCATGTCCACAAACCCCCTGTCCAACACCAGCTTCGCCGGCCCGGTTGCTCGCGACGTGGCCGTCCTCGATGGTTGGGTGGGCACCTGGCCCTTCGGTTTGCTTCGGCATCCCACTACGACGATTGTTGCCAAGACTAACGGTGCCGCCAACACGAGCGTGCGTTTCCGGCCGATGGGCACAGGCAGTCTGAACTCAGGCATACTCGACCCCTTGTTACTGATTAGGAAGAGCACTTCGCCCTGTTAATAGGCGACTGTCCCGAATGGCATGAAGATAAGCTGTAAGTGTTCATCGGAGAAGGGCCTTTCGCATGTCGTGGCGGGGGCGGTTGAGTAGGGCGTATTGCTTGGGTCTGCGTTTGACGGCCCGAGGTTCCGAGCGGTTGGGGCGGTCGGGGAGTATGTCGGCGGCGACCCAGCGCAGCAGCAGTTCATGCAGCGCCATGCCCCGGTCGCTCCCGCCGTACACGTGGATATAGGGCGACAGGGCCCGCAAGCGCCCCACCGTTCCGGCGAAGCTCAGGCGGTGCAGCGGGCGGCCATGCCGGTCGGCGGCCTGCCACATCAGCACGCGGACCAGGTTGTAGGCCAGCAGGTGCATGGCGATCTCCTGGCGGACCACGTCGGGCGATTTGCCGCGAAGCACCTCCATGCCCATCGTCGTCTTGATGTCCCGAAACCGCAGCTCAATGAGCCAGCGGTCACGGTACAGCGCCGCGATCCGCTCGGCCGGATACGCCGCCGGATCCAACAAAGTCGTGGCCACCGTGATCGTCTTGCACCGGAAGCCGGGGATCGCCACGGCGAAGCGGATCAGGCGGACGCTCAGCGTCGGCGGCAGGGCCTTCCACTGTCGCCGGTTCATCCCGCGCGGCCGGGCGCTCCACGTCGGGCGCAGCCAGGTCACCAACCGGTCGTTGCGCCCCAGGCGTCGGCCTCGACGGAAGTCCTCCGGCCGCTTCTGGTGCAGCCGAAACACCGCATCGCACCCGCGACGCATCACGCCCACCACGTCGTAAAACGTGCAGTAGAACCGGTCGCCCAGCACGATCTCCCCGGGCGAGAGCACCGGCCACAGTTGCCGCCATAGCTGCAGTTCCGACATCCACAGAGGCCCGATCGCCGCCTCCAGCACGGCCCCGCTGGCCCAGCACAGCAACGCCACCACCTTGGCCACCGGGAATCCGCAGCCGGGCGCCTGCCCGTCGGGCTGACTGAAGGCTGCCTGAAGGTCCGGCGTGTCCGGCATGGAACAGGTCGTCCCGTCCACCAGACACACCTGCCGGCCGCACCAGGTGATCGTCGCCCCGACCTGCTCCCGCAGCCGCCGGCCCACCTGGCGGACGCCGTCCCGGACCACCGCCAGTGGCAGCCGGCGCCGCGCCTGGCAATAGGCTGTCGGCGCTGCCGAGGGCATCCTCCGGCAACCCGCGGCGCCCTGCTCCGCCAACGCCATAGCCACCGCGTCGCGACAGGAACTGCCCACCTCCAGCACCTGCCACAGGAACGTCCACATCGTCTGCAGGGGCGTCCAGAAGCGGTCCCGCCACTGGTGCCCTGCCGCCCTGCACCCCGCCTCCACCGATCGCCCCAGCCATGGACCCCAAACCCCAGTTCTCCCGGCCTCCAATTCCTGCTTGAGAACCTCCCTGCCCTCTGCGATAGTAGCCATCCGTGGCCTCCTTCCGTGTCCGGGTTGTTCTTGGCAAACAGACCAGACACGCTGGAGGCCATCTTTGTCAACCCATTTACAAATCAGCAATTATCGCTTATCTTCATGCCATTCGGGACGGACCCTATTTTCGGGTCTTGACCTTCTGTAGTGCGCCATCCGCTTTGCCTTTCGTCGGTCTGCCCCTTGGTCTCGGGCGGAGGAGCTTGCCGCAGAGGTGTTCGAGGCGATGGACGAAGGTCTCATCGCCGGCGGGGCGGCCGGTGCGGGTGGCGGTCCGCAGGGCGGCCAGGTCCCGTTCGTCGTCCTCGTCGGCCAACCAGGCGGGGCAGTCGCCGACCCGGTCGGCCTGCTCCAGATCGCCGGACAGCAGCGGATCGGGCCGCAGGCCGCAGTGGGCGGCGGCGCTGGACCACGGGTACTCCTGGGCCCGGCGGATCATGTGGGCCCGGACGGGATTCCGCTCGACGTACCGAACCGCCGCCCAGAAATGCGGCACGTCCAGCAGGCAGGAATAAGGCCGGGACTGCCACAGGTGGCCGGTGAAGCCCTGGGTGCAGTTGACGTGCTGGCTGTAGCAGGTATTCAACGGGCGGAGGGTGGCGGCGAGGGAGTCCTCGGTGCCGGGCGTGACGACGAGGTGGATGTGATTGGTCATCAGGCAATACGCGTTGATCCCCAGGCCGTTGGCGGGGGCGTAGCGGGCGAGCAGGCGGAGGAAGAGCAGACGGTCCTGCTTGCGGAAGAACACGTCCTCACGGCGATTGCCCCTCTGCCTGACGTGCAGGGGCACGCCCGGAATGACCACCCTTGCCGTGCGCGGCATGGCGCCAGTCTATAGCAGCGGCCCGGGAGGTCAAGCCAGAAAAGAGGGTCCGTCCCTATTTAGGCACGATGACGATGACGAAAAAGGTCCTGATGACGGCAGTCGCCCTGGCGGGCGTGGGGCTGTTGGCCGCGGACGTCTGGGCGGCCGATGCCGGCGCGAAGGCCGGGGGGCCGGGGCGTGCGGGCGTCCGTCAGCGGGCCAGGGCCCGCTGGGGGGAGATTCTGAAGGAGTACGACAAGGACGGCGACGGCAAGCTGAGCCCCCCCGAGCGGGCCGAGCTCCGCAAGCACCGGCGCGAGCAGCTTCGCGACCGCATCAAGGCCAAGGTCGACACCGACGGCGACGGCCGGATCAGCGACGCCGAGAGGCAGGCCGCGCGGGAGAAGTTCTTCGAGAATCACCCGCAGCTCAAGGAGCGGCTGCTGAAGCGGTTCGACGCCGACGGGGACGGCAAGCTCAACGAGCAGGAGCGGGCCAAGGCCCGCCAGGCCCTGCGGCGTCACCTGCGGGGCCCCGGCCGTCGCCCGGCCGCTGACGGCAACGCAACCCCCGAGGAATGACCAATCGCCTTAACCGGCGCAGCCCAAGGCAGCCGGGGCCCCCGCGGTCCCGGCTGCTTTTGCTTCGCTCAGGCGTCGGTCAGGGTCGGGTAGGTGTCCAGGGCCGGGGCGGGCGGGGATAATGGGGGCAGGATGGGACGTGAAGACGCGCGTTGCGCCAACACCCGCGGGGCGGGGTGCGTCTAATCGGGTGAGAGCGGCTCCGATGGGGCGAAGGCGCCGGGAGTTCCGGTGAAGCGAAGACGATGGGACGACAGACGGCTGGCGCGGCGTATCGCCCGAGGCGACGAGGACGCCTGCGTCGAGCTGGTCCGGGCACATCACCGGAGCATCTTCGCCTTCCTGTCGCACCTGTGCCGGAACAGGCAATCGGCCGAGGACGTCACGCAGGAAACCTTCGCCGCCGCGTGGGCGGGCATCGGCACGTTCAACGGGACGTCCTCCCTGGCGACGTGGCTGCACCGGATCGCCTACCGCAAGTTCGTGGACTGGCGGCGGCGCGACAGGCAGCCGAGCGAACCGGCCCCGCGGGCGCCCGCCGGCCGGGAGGGCCGCCACGAGGATCCGTTGGACCGCCTGGTGGCGGACGAAGAGTCGCGGCGTCTGTGGCTGGCGGTGGCCGGGCTGGACGATCCCGCCCGCCAGACCATCGTGCTGCACTATATCCAGGGCCTGAGCTACCGAGAGATGGCCGAGGTGCTGGACCAGCCGACGGGCACGGTCAAGTGGCGCACGAGCCAGGCCCTCGCCCAACTGAAGGCCCTGCTGGAGGCATCGAGCGGCAATGAGATCGAAGGATGACAGGCCGGGGCGGGCGTGCGACGAGCAGGCGCTGGCCGAGCGGCTTCGGCGCCTGGCGGGCCCGGCGGTCCCGCCGGGGCTGGAGGAGAAGCTCCTGGCCGCCATCCCCCGGCACGGGCAACCGGCGAGGCGCAGGCGGCCGAGGGCGTGGCGGTGGGCCGGCGCCGGTGCGGCAGCAGCCGCCGGGATTGCGCTGGCCCTCCTGATCGGGCCGCTGCGCCCGGGGGGCAACTCGGGCGACACGGCGAACGGCTCGGCGGACCTGTCGGCGGCCGCCGTGGAGCGCGCCATCGAACGGGAGGCGTCCGCGGCGCGGCTTCTGGCATCGGCGGCGATTCTGTCCCGGCACCCGGCCGGTCGGCCCGAGGCCGCCAAGATACGAGACTACGTGGCGCGCGCATACGCGGACACCGCCGCCGCGCGTGCCATTCAAGATGGCGGTGCTTTCGAACAGGGAGAACACCGATGAGGACCGCACGGATATCCGCTTTTCTGATGATCTGCTGTCTTCCGGCCGCCGGCGCCGTTGGCGCGGCGCCCGCGGGGGAGCCCCAACCGGCCGGTGCGGACGGCACAGAGATCCAGTTTCAGTTCGTGGGGCAGGGCATCCCTCCGGAGGCCCTGGCCACGCCCGATGCGCCCGTCTACCAGGAGCGCGAGAACCTCTTCATCGTGACGATGAGCCTCGTGGGCGGGGCCGGGCTGACCCGGGAGAACCTGCCGGCGATGGTCGACTCCACGCCAAAGGCGGACCTGGAGTCCGACACGATTCGGGACCTGGTCCGGGCGGGAAAGAACATCCTCGGATTGCACGGGGTCAGCGCTGGGGGATATAGATATGGGCCGATGGGGGCGATGGGGTCCGGTGGCGGCATGGGGATGGCGCCCTTCCGGGGACCGCTGCCGCCGGCGGGGGACCGAATCGACAGCACGGAGTACCAGGTAGTCATCGCGGCGGCCTCGATCGAGCAGGGCAAGGACCTGGCGCGGGGGCTGGTCGCGGCCCACAACGCCTGGTGGAAGAAGAATCGCTCCGGCTACATTCGGGACAAGCTGGACGGGGCCCGGCGGGAACTGGCCGAC
>DASRZG010000474.1:0-10342 GCA_035686585.1 Phycisphaerae bacterium | reverse complement strand
AGAGGCGGCATCCCTTTCCCCCCCGCACCACGGGCATCTGCGCTCCGCTTCGACTTCCGCGGGGGGGCCAGCATGGGCCGCCCTGCGGGCTGGCAATCCGTCTTGATTCGTGAAATCCGTGTTCTCCGCGCCACCGCGCGGAAAAGACCTATCTCTTCCGGCCCTTCCCGCGCTTGGCCTTCTTGTTCGGGGCCTCTTTCTTCTCGGCCCAGCGGTCGGGGGTGAGGTTGAGCTGGCGGCGGGCGACGTCGACGGAGGCGATCCGGACCGGCACGGCGTCGCCGATCCGGTACCGCTTGCCCGTCCGCTCCCCGCGGATCTCGCCGTTGGGGGCGTTCACCTCCCACCAGTCGTCGCCCAGCTCCTGCATGCGGATCAGCCCTTCCACCCCCAGCCGGGGGAGCTGGACGAACAGGCCGAAGTTGGTCACCCCCGTCGCCACGCCCTCGAACGGCTCGCCGACCTTGTCGGAGAGGAACTGGAGCACCAGCACGGTGGTCAGCTCCCGTTCGGCCTCCTCGGCCGTCTTCTCCGTCGTCGAACAGTGCGTGCCCAGCGAGACCAGCTCGGGCATATCCGGCGCGGCGGCCTGCCGCTTGCGGACCACGTCCGCGAACAGCCGGTGGACCGTCAGGTCCGGGTAGCGGCGGATCGGCGAGGTGAAGTGGCAGTAGTTGTCGCTGGCCAAGGCGTAATGGCCGATCTGCATCGGCGAGTACTCCGCCCGCGTCAGCGACCGCAGCACGGCCATGTTCACCGCGAAGCTCTCCGGCCGGCCCTTGACCGACTCCAGCAGGCGCTGGAGGTCCTTGCGGTCCAGGTCGCGCGGCAGCTTGTGCCCGCAGACCCGGGTGAAGGCGCCCAGGGCCTTGTGGGCGTCCTTGTCCGGCTCGGGGTGGATGCGGCGGAGGAAGGGCAGTTGCCGGTTGCTCAGGGAGACGGCGACGGCCTCGTTGGCCTCGACCATGAACATCTCGATGATGGTGTGCGTGTAGGCGTCGGCGGCGGGCTCGGCGCCGATGACCTTGCCCTCCTCGTCCAGGACGATCTCGACCTCCGGCAGGTCCAGGTGGAGCATCCCCGCCTCCCGGCGGCGACGCTCGATCCGGCGGGCCAGGTCGTTCATCCGCCGGACGAGCTCGACGACGGCCCGGTCGTAACCGCCCGTCTTGCCGTCGATGATGCCCTGCGCCTCGGTGTAGGTGAGGCGCTTGGCGGAGCGGATGACCGTCTCGGCCAGCCGGCGGGCGGTGACGTTGCCCGCCTGGTCGTAGTGGATGAACGCGCTCTTGCACAGGCGCGGCACGCCCTCCTGGAGCGAGCAGACGCCGTTGGAGAGCACCTCCGGCAGCATGGGCAGGACTTTGCGGGGGAAGTAGACGCTGTTGCCCCGCTCGCGGGCCTCGACGTCCAGCGGGCGTCCCTCGGGGACGAAGTGCGACACGTCGGCGATGTGCACGCCCAGGATGGTCTGGCCGTCCCTGGATTCGATGCTGATGGCGTCGTCGAAGTCGCGGGCGTCGGGCGGGTCGATGGTCACGATCGTCAGCGAGCTGAGGTCGTCCCGGCCGTCGACGGCGGCGGGGTCGAAGGTGTCCACCGCCCGGCGGGCCTCGGCCATGGCCTCGTCGGGGAACTCCTCGCGCAGGCCGAAGGCGCGGATGATCGCGATCGTCTCGGCCGCGATGTGCCCTGCCGCCCCGATGTTCTCGGTGATCACGCCGCGGGCGAGCTGGCCTTCGGCGGGGTACTGGACGATCTCGGCGACGACCTTCTGGCCTTTCCGGGCGCCGGGGCCGACGTCGGCGATGACGACGGGGTTGATCCCCGCCTTGCCGTCGGGCAGGACGAACCAGGTGTCCTCCGCGCAGTCGAGCGTGCCGACCACCCGGGCCGAGCCGCGGCGGACGATCTCGGTCACCCGGCCCTGGAACAGCATTTCGCCTCCGCGCTTGCCTCGTTTGAGGACGTGGGCGAGGACGGTGTCGCCGGTCATCGCCCCGGCGGTCTGGCCCTCGGGGACGTACAGGTCGCCGTGGCTGTTGGGCGTGTCGGGGGTAACGAAGCCGAACCCGCGCGGGTTGGCCTGGAAGGTCCCGACCACCTGCTTGCCCATATCCGGCAGCATCAGGGCGTTCTTGGCGCCCATCACCACCCTGCCGGAATCGCGCAGGATCTTGATCGCCTCGCGGAAGGAGCCGTAGTCCGATTCGGACACACCCATCTGCCGGGCAAGCTGCCGGGGCTTCAGCGGCTGGTAGCCTTTGCCCGATAGATATTTGATAATGGTTTCAGCGTAGCGTTCAGGCATAATCCGACATCCTACGTGGCCGGGGCCGGAGTTTGCACCGGGAAATTCCGCACCCCCGCCGGCCGCGGGAACGCGCAGGGACGCGAATCGCCGGGAGAGACATGGTGAGCGAGATCGAACGTTTGGCCGAGGAGCTGGGCAAGGCCATCGCCGCGGCGCCGCAGGTGGCGAAGCTGCGCGAGGCCCAGAAGGCGTTGGACGGCGAGGAGGGCACCACCCAACTGCTGACCGATTACCAGCAGCAGGCCGACAAGGTCGCCCAGCTCGAGGCCGACCAGAAGCCCATCGAGCCGGAGGACAAGCGGAAGCTCCAGGACCTCCATGACGCCCTGGTGGCCTCGGAGACGTTCAAGAAGTACACGATGGCCCAGGTGGACTACGTGGACCTGATGCGGACGGTCAACGACAAGATCCGCCAGAGCCTGGGGGACGTGGGGTAAAGGGATTGTCGATTGACGATCTGCGATTGTCGATTGATGATTGAACCCGCCGCTTCCGCTGGGGGGCGATTGTCCTTCCGGAAGTGCGGCTTCCTCGCAATCGTCAATCGACAATCGTCAATCGCCAATCCTTACCCGAACAGCGGCCCGGCGCCTTCGCCTTCCTGGGCTTCCAGGGAGGCGCTGTGGCGGTAGACGCGGGTCTCCAGTTGGCGCATGTAGGTGGTGAAGTTGCTGTCGGGGTCGGGGGAGTTGGCCACGGCGTTGGTGGTCATCCACATCTTGGCGTCGAGGTTGTCGAGGTAGTGGATGAAGAACGCCTCCGGGATCGCCGGCAGCTTGGGTGAGCCGTACTCGAAGATGCCGTGGTGGCTCAGGATAATGTGCTGGAGCAGGTCCAGCGTCCGCTGGGGGAAGGGCTCGCCCGTCTCGGCCGCGACGGCGTCGGCCTTCTGCTGGATCCAGATGGCGGCGATGGTGATGTGGCCCACCAGTTGCCCGCGGTCGGTGTAGTTGATGCCGGTGTCGGCGGTCAGCTCGGCGGCCTTGCCCAGGTCGTGCAGGAACACGCCCGCCCGGACCAGATCGGCGTTGAGCTGTGGGTACAGCGGCAGCAGTGCCTCGGCCGCCCGGGAGACGTTGAAGGTGTGCTCGACCAGCCCGCCGACGAAGGGATGGTGCATCTCCATCGCGGCCGGGGCCCGCTTGACGGCGGCGACCAGGTCCTTGTCCTGAACGAACTTCCGCAGGAGCTGCTTGAGCGGCTCGTTGTGGACGGGCCGGAGGAACTCCATCAGGGCCGCCCACATCTTGTCGACGTCGCGATCGGTGGTGGCGATGAAGTCCGCCATCTCGACCTTCTCGGCGGGCACGGGCCGGAGGCCCTCGATGATGAACTGGAGCGTCCCGCGATAGTCCTCGGTCCTGCCCTTGACGCGGGCGAACCCGCCGACGGGGATGCCCTGGAAGATGGCGTCGGTGGCCTGCCACATCCGGGCGGAGACGCTGCCCGTGCGGTCGCACAGCGTGCAGACCACGTACAGGTCGCCCTTCTTGGTCGTCCGCAGGTCCTTGTCCCGCACGAGGAAGACCTGATCGACTGCCTCCCCGGGCGCCATTTGGTTGATGGTTCGTCGCTCGTCGGCCATGGTCCCGCAATTGTACCGCCCGCCCCGCACGTTGAAAACGCCCCGAACCGCCGATATAAACCAAAGACTACATTGCGGATTGCGAATTGCGAATTGCGGATTGAGAAGAAGCAAAGGAAAACGACCGCGCCCGGACGTCCGGTCGTTTCTTCTTCTGTTGCTTCTCAAATTCGCAATCCGCAATCCGAAATCCGCAATTGATCGAGGTTGCCATGCGCTACAGTCAGTTGCTGATACCGACGCTGAAGGAAGTCCCCGCCGAGGCGGAGGTGCCCTCCCACCAGCTCATGCTCCGCGCGGGCTTCATCCGCAAGCTCGCCTCCGGGACCTACACCTATCTTCCGCTGGGGTGGCGGTCGATGCTCAAGATCATCGAGATCGTCCGCCAGGAGATGAACGCCGCCGGCGCCCAGGAGCTGCTCCTGCCGGCCGTCCAGCCCATCGACCTGTGGAAGCGGACGGGGCGCGACGTGGACTACGGCGAGACCATGGCCCGGTTTACCGACCGCCACGGTCGCGAGAACGTCCTGGCCCCCACGGCCGAGGAGGTGATCACCCACGTGGCCGCGTGCGAGATCAACTCCTACCGGCAACTGCCGATCAACCTCTACCAGATCAGCTTCAAGTTCCGCGACGAGTTCCGCCCGCGGTTCGGCGTCCTGCGCAGCCGGGAGTTCCTCATGAAGGACGCCTACAGCTTCAACGCCGACGAGGCCAGCCTCGAACAGTCCTACCGGCAGATGTACGACGCCTACTGCCGCATCTTCACCCGCTGCGGTCTGGAGTACGTGGTCGTCGAGGCCGAGTCCGGCGAGATGGGCGGGTCCGGCTCACACCAGTTCACCGTCCCCTGCGATACCGGCGAGGACGTGATCGTCTACACCGCCGACGGCTCCTACGCCGCCAACATCGAAAAGGCCGCGGTCGACCCGCTTCCCAAGGCCGCCCCGCTCGCCGACCCGCCGGCCATGGAAGAGGTCCACACCCCCGACGTGGGCAGCATCGAGGCGGTCTGCGGCTTCCTGGGCACCGAGCCCCGGGAGATGATCAAGACGCTGGTGTTCGTCGCCGGCGAGGACGAGACGGTCGTCTGCCTCCTCCGCGGCGACCACGAGCTGAATCCCGAGAAGCTCACGCAGGCCCTCGGCGGGCGGCACGCCGAGCTGGCGGGCGAATCGCGGATCCAGCACGTCACCGGCGCGGAGGTGGGCTTCGCCGGGCCGATGGGGCTGGCGGCGAAGGTCTCGAAGATGCTGATCGACCACGCCGTGGCCGCGATGGCGATCGGCGTGACCGGGGCGAACCGGACCGACCACCACACCCGAAACGTGGTGCCGGGGCGGGACTTCCCGCTGGAAGGGCCCAACGTCACCGTCGCCGACATCCGCCATGCCGGCCCCGGCGACACGCACGGGGGGCGGGAGCTGCTGTTCCGCAACGGCATCGAGGTCGGGCAGGTGTTCAAGCTGGGCGCCAAGTACAGCGTCAAGCTCGACGCGACCTTCCTCGACGACGCCGGGCAGTCGCACCCGTGCCTGATGGGCTGCTACGGCATCGGCATTGCCCGGATCTTCGCCAGCGCGATCGAGCGGGGCAACGACAGGAACGGCTGCATCCTGCCGGTGTCCATCGCCCCGTTCGAGGTGGAGGTGGTGGCGATCAACTACGACAACGAGGCCGTCCGAACCCAGGCCGACCGCATCCACGCCGAGCTGGCCGCCGCCGGCGCCGAAGTCCTGCTGGACGACCGCGACGCCCGCCCGGGCGTGAAGTTCAAGGACGCCGACCTGATCGGCATCCCCCTGCGCGTCGTCGTCGGCGAGCGCAGCCTGGCCGGCGGCAACGTCGAGATCAAGCGCCGCACCGACGAGAAGCCCACGGCCGTGGCCAAGGGCGAGGCCGTCGCCCGGGCCCTGGCCATTCTGGACGAGCTGAAGGCGGCGGTGAAGGTCTAGAAAGAAGGAACCGGTTCCTGGTTCCTGGTGCTCCCTTTGTCCCGACCACACAACAGAGCCGTCGACCTGCTCCAGTACCTCGCCCTGCGCCTGGTGGTGGTTTTCCTGGAGATCATGCCGATCGAGACGGCCTACCGCACCGCCCGCTGGATCGGCGAGCTGATGTGGCGGGTCATGCCGAAGCAGCGGCGGCGGGCGCGGGAGCAGTTGCACAGGAGCTTCCCGGACTGGCGGCCGGGACGGGTGGATCGCGTCGCCCGGCAAAGCTTCCTCAACCTGGTGTACCTGGGGGTGGAGGTGGCCCTGACCCCCCGGCTGATCACGCTGGACCGCTGGCGGAGGCACATCCGCACCGACGGGCTGGCCGAGGGCCTCGGCGTCGCCACCCGGCGGCGGGGGGGGCTGATCCTGGTGGCGGGGCATTTCGGCAGTTGGGAGATCGCCGGGTACGCCGCGGCGATGCTGGGCTTCCCGGCCGTGGCGGTCGCCAGGCCGCTGGACAACCCGTACGTCAACGACTACGTCATGGGCGTCCGCGAACGCACCGGGCAGAGCATTCTGTACAAGAAGGGAGCGGCCGCCGGTATGGCCGAGGTGCTCCGGCGCGGCGACATGCTGGCCTTCATGGCCGACCAGGACGCGGGGCGCAGGGGCGTGTTCGTAGACTTCTTCGGCCGGCCCGCCAGCACCTACCGCTCGGTCGCCCTGTTGGCGCAGCGGACCGGGACCCCGATCGTGGTCGCCTATGGCAAGCGCCTCAGCGAGCGGCTCGAGTTCCAGATCGGCGTCGAGCGCATCATCCGGCCCGAGGAATGGGCCCGCGTGGACGACCCGATCGCCTGGATCACGCAGGAATACACCCGCGCGCTGGAGGCGATCATCCGCACCGCCCCTGAACAGTACCTCTGGACCCACCGCCGCTGGAAGCACCGCCCGGACGGGACGGTGGCGGCGGACGATGGAATCGCTTGAGAAGCGGGAACCGGTAAAGCCCACGCATGGCGATGCGTGGGCTTTAGTCTTCCCGGCTCCCGGTTCCGTCTGTTGCAGCCCCAGGCCGCGGTGCGTACCCTGTTCTGGACTTCACTCGAGGATCGCTTTGGCCCGACCCAGAAGCAAGTTGGTGGACTACCTCCAGTACCTGGGGCTGAGGCTGTTCGAGATGTTCCTGCACATGTTCGACGTGCAGCGGAACTACCGGACGGCCCGGTGGGTGGGCGAGGTGCTGTGGTGGCTGCTGCCGAAGTACCGGCGGATCGCGCGCGGGCACCTGCGGCGGAGCTTCCCGGACTGGTCGGACGAGCAGATCGACCGCGTGGCCCGGCGGAGCTTCCGCCACCTGGTGTGCCTCGGCGTGGAGGTGCTGTTCACGCCCCGCCTGATCACCCCCGGCCGCTGGCGGCGGCACATCCGCCTGGTCAACGGGGCCGAGAACGCGCGCCTGCTGGTCCGCCGGGACGCCGGCCTGATCTACGTCACCGGGCACTTCGGCAACTGGGAGATCATGGGCTACACGCTGGCGATGCTGGGTTTTCCCACCGTCTCGGTCGCCCGGCCGCTGGACAACCCCTACGTCAACGAGCACATCCTCGGCATCCGCGAGCGAACGGGGCAGTCCATCCTGTACAAGAAGGGCGCCACGGCCGGCATGGACGAGGTGCTCGCCCGGAGGGGCGTGCTGGCGTTCATCGCCGACCAGGACGCGGGCAGGAAGGGCCTGTACGTCGACTTCTTCGGCCGGCCCGCCAGAACGTACAAGGCCATCGCCCTGATGGCGATCCGCCATAACGTGCCGATCGTGATCGCCTACGGCAAGAGGCTCAGCGACCGGTTCGAGTTTGAGATGGGCGTCGAGCGGATCATCCACCCGGCCGACTGGGCGGGCGTCGACGACGAGGTGACCTGGATCACCCGGGAATTCACCCGCGCGATGGAGAAGTTCATCCGCGCCGACCCCGGGCAGTACATGTGGGTCCACCGCCGCTGGAAACACCGCCCCGACGGGACGCGGGTGCCCGGCGACGGGGTGGCCTGAGGGCACCGCCGTGTCCCTGTTTAGCCGCGACCCAGAGGGGAGCGCGACCGCTGCCGCACATTGTGCCTTGGTATGCACCCGCACTTTCCCCGCGGGGCCTTCGGTCGCGACCCGGATGGGGTGGCGCAGGCACATGGCAAGGCACAGTGTCCGGCGACGGAAGCGCTCCCCTTTGGGTCGCGGCTAAACAGGTATTCTGCTTGTCCGGGGCACCCCATTGTTGAGGCAGAGTCGAAGAGCCAAGCTATTGAAGGGGCATAGGTTCGGCGCCTCCTGGTGCTCCGGGCACTTGCCCGCGAAGGCCTCTCCGGCTATAATGCAGTCGGACTGAAAAATTGCCGAAGAGGCTTCCATGTACTATTCCAGAGAGCTCAAGTGCCCGTGGCTGGCGGCATCCGAGCAGTTCCCGGTCCTGTTGCTGACCGGACCCCGCCAGGTGGGCAAGACGACCTTTCTTCAGCACATCTGCGAGGAGGGACGCCGGTACGTCTCGCTTGACGATCCGGCCCTGCGCGCCCTGGCGCGGGAGGACCCTGCCCTCCTGTTGCAGCGGTTCGGGCCCCCGGTCCTCATCGACGAGATTCAGTATGCGCCGCAACTTCTGCCTCACATCAAGATGCTCGTGGACGCCGCCGGCACGCCCGGCATGTTCTGGCTGACCGGCTCGCAGCAGTTCCACATGATGAAGGGGATCACCGAGACCCTCGCGGGCCGGGTGGCGATCCTGAACCTGCTGGGATTCTCCCGGAGGGAGCGGCACAGACGGCGGCTGGACGTGGGACCGTTCCTGCCCACCCCGGATCGGCTGGCCGAGCGGGAGGGCTCCGCGGCGCCTTCAAGCCTCAAGGACGTGTATCGCGACATCTGGCTGGGTTCGTTCCCCGCCCTGATTGCCGGGCCCGTCCGGGACAGGGACCTGTTCTACAGCTCCTATCTCCAGACCTACCTCCAGCGGGACCTGAAGGACCTGGCCCAGGTGGGCGACGAGACGCGGTTCCTGCGTTTTCTGACCGCCTGCGCGGCCCGGACCGCACAGATGCTGAATCTCACCGACCTGGCCCGGGACGCCGACGTGAGCGTCAACACCGCCAAGAGCTGGCTGTCCGTCCTCCAGGGGAGTCTCCAGGTGCACCTGCTCAGGCCCTACCACGCCAACGTGACCAAGCGCCTGGTCAAGGCACCCAAGCTCCACTTCCTGGACACCGGTCTGTGCGCGTACCTGACGGAATGGTCCTCGCCGGAGACGCTGGAAGCGGGAGCCATGTCCGGCGCAGTGCTGGAGACCTTCGTCTTCACGGAGGTCCTCAAGAGCTGGTGGCACCGCGGCAAGAGGCCGCAGGTGCACTATTACCGCGACAGGGACGGAAACGAGGTCGACCTGCTCTTCGTCCAGGATCAGACGCTGATCCCCATGGAGGTCAAGAAATCCGCCAGCCCCCGGCGCGACTGGGCCGGCCTGTTTGGCCCGCTGGCCAAGCTCAAGCAACCCGTCGGGCCCGGGGCGGTCCTGTGCCTTGCCACCGATACGCTGCCCCTGTCGGACTCGATCAACGCGGTGCCGATCGGGATGATTTGAGTGCGGAACCGAAGGGGCACACTCTGAGACTCTTTGAATCGCCGACCCCTTGGACTCTTCAACTCCTCCGCTAGAACCGCCTGCCCATCGCCACGCCCACGGCGTTCTGCGCGGGGTCGGCCCAGGGGACGACTTCGAAGCCGAAGATCCGCACCTTGTGGTTCTGGGCGACGGCGTGGCCGATGGCGATGCCGATCAGGGCGCCGCTGAGGACGTCGGAGAAGTCGTGGTTGCGGGCGTCGATCCGTTCGTAGCCGACGTAGCTGGCGCCCAGCAGCAGCGGCACGCCCACCCACGGCCCGTACGCCTCGGCCAGCACCGTCGCGAAGCAGAAGCTGCTGGAGGTATGCCCGCTCGGCCAGCCGCAGGGATCCCCGTTGGGGCTGCGGGTCCGCGCCATGCCCTTCAGCCCCAGCGTCAGCACGTCGTTGATGATCAACGCGTTGACCAGGGTCTTGCTCGTCTCGTAGGTCTTGACGTCGTCCGCCCACAGGCCGCCGAAGTACATCGCCCCCGCGACGGCGAAGTGCGTTCCCGGGTTGCCGCCGGCGTCGCCGACGGTGTCCCAGAAGGTGTTGAGCTGCGAGCCGTTCCTGGTGAAGTGGTCGGCGACGGTATTGTCGCAGTTGGCGCCGTTGACGGTGATGCCCACCACCCCGGCCGCCAGAAGTCCGCCCAGGGCCCAGGGGTTGGTGAAGGTCGCCTTGGTGTCGTCCCACAGGATCGGCAGGATCTCCTTGCCGTCCCGTCCGAAGCTGTGCAGCCAGTCGCCCTTGTAGGCGGGCCCGCGGCGCGTGGGCCAGGGCTCGCGGACGCGATGGGACGGAGGCGGGGCGGTGGCCGCCCCCGGGGCGTCCGGGCCGATCGGCTGGAGGGC
>DASRZG010000473.1:0-5373 GCA_035686585.1 Phycisphaerae bacterium | reverse complement strand
GAGAACACGAATTGCACGGATTAAGACGGATTACACGAAGAGAAGAGGAGTGGTGAAGAGGAACAATATCCTTGGGTCGGGTACATTTTCGTCGTGCGTTGTCCCGCTCCGAAGGAGCCTCGGGAGTTTGGCCGGGGGCGTCAGCTCGAAGCGAAGCGCAGACGCCGCCGGTGCCCCGGAACGGGCCCCTCCTAAGGGAAGAGCCCCGGCAGGGGCGATGGAGCAGGGGCGTGCGGTCGGCTCGTCCTTTCTGTCGCCCCGTTGGGGCTCAGCACCACAAAAGGCACGAAGCCGGTGGTAGACAGTTGCCTCCGACCTCGACGCCAAGCCTTCACCCCGTGACAGGCCTGGTGTCTTCAGGTAACTTTGCTGTTTCGTGTAATTCGTCGTAATCCGTGTAATTCGTGTTCTGACAACGCTGCCTGGAGACACACCTTGGAACCACGCTTAGCCATCGAGATCGGCGGGACGAAGCTTCAGGCGGCGGTGGGCACCGACGCCGGGGAGATCCGCAAGCTCTGCCGGCGCGACGTGCCGCGGGGGGCGGCGGCGGCGGACATCCTGGCCCTGGTGGCGGAGATGGCGTCGGAGCTGACCGGCGGGCAGCGGCCGGGCCGCGTGGGGATCGGCTTCGGCGGGCCCGTGGACGCCGAAAGCGGGCGGATCGTCCGGAGCTTCCACGTGGCCGGCTGGGACGGCTTTGAGCTGGCGGCGTGGGCCCGGGAGCACGTCGGCGGCGATTGCCGGATCGAGAACGACACCAACTGCGGCGCCCTGGCCGAGGCCCGCGTGGGGGCTGGACGCGGCGCGGGCGTGGTGGTGTACACCAACATCGGAACCGGCATCGGCGGGGGGCTGGTGGTGGACGGGCAGCTCTACTCCCGGCCCATCGGGTGCATGGAGATCGGCCACACGAAGCTGTGGGACCGCCAGGGGGGGGATTACTGCATCGTCGAGCATCTGTGCAGCGGGTTGTCGATCGAGCGGATGGCCCGGCGGCGAGCGGCCGAGGGGCGGATGGCCCGTGCCGCCGAGCTGGCCGGCGGGGAGGCCGGGACGATCACCGCCCGCCACGTGGGCCAGGCCGCCCGCGAAGGCGACCGGGACGCCCTGTCGCTGGTCCGGCAGGCGGCGGGGGATTTCGCGGTGGCGCTGTGCAACGTGATCACGCTGCTGAACCCCGACCGTGTGATCGTCGGCGGCGGCGTGCCGCTGATGGGGGAGGTGTTCTTCAGCCCGCTGCGCGCTGCCGTGGCCAGCCGGATCTTCCCACCCTACGCCGGCCGGTACGAGATCCTCCCCGCCGCCCTGGGCGAGGAGGTGGTGCTCGTCGGGGCGCTGATGATCTGACCCGGGTCCCGTCCCATGGACGAGGGTGCCACGGGCTGCTTGCAGCCCGTGCGGGTAGGGGGCAACGCTCGGCGGGCATCCCTCCCCATCCCACACAGGCTGCAAGCAGCCTGTGGCACCCCGGAAGCCGCTACGTTTCGACGTCCTCGGTCCGTCCGCTCTCGACGGATCGTCGGAAGGCGTCGACGACCTGGACGGCGGCGAGGATGTCGTCGGCGGTGACGTCGAGGGGCTTCTCGCCGCGGGCGGCGGCGGCGAAGTCGGCCAGCCATTGCCACGCCATCTGGCCGCAGTAGCCGGGGATGTCCCGGCTGGCCACCCGCACGCGGCGGCAGCGGTCGGGGGCATCCAGGTGATCGCTGACCAGCAGCAGCTCGTCGGTCAGGCCCTGCCACCCCGGCGCCCAGGCGGCGGAGCCGCGCGAGCCGCGGAGGGCGACGTAGATGTCCCGCTTGCCCGGGTAGCTGTCGGGCACGGCGTAGCTGATGTCCAGCACGGCCGTCGCCCCGCCGTCGAAGGTCAGCACGGCCTGGGCGTTGTCCTCGATGTCGCGCGGCGGCCCGCCGGCCGGCCCGGAGACGGCCCCGGCCACGCGGACCACCTCCCGCCGGGTGAGCCATCGGAAGTAGTCGATCCAGTGCACGCCCAGGTTCCACATCGGCCCGCCGCCCTCGGCCGACCGCAGCATCCACAGGGCGTTGTCGCGGACGTACCGGTGCGCCCCGCCGGCGTTGAGCCGGCCCTCCATGGCCATCACCTGGCCCAGCACCCCCTCGTCCACCGCCCGGCGGAGCTCGGCGCTGACCGGGTGCGTCCGCCAGCAGTAGGGCGCGCTGATGCGGACGTCCGGATGTTGCCGGGCGGCCTCGACGATCCGCCGGGCGCCGGCCAGGTCGGCGGCGCAGGGCTTCTCGACGATCGCGTGCTTACCCGCGGCCGCGGCGTCCGCGACGGCCCGGGGCATCTGGCTGTGGGGCAGCCAGATGATCACCACGTCAATGTCGTCCCGCTCCAGCAGCCCGCGGTAGTCGGCATACGCATCCAGCCCGAAGAACTCGCTCTCCGCCGCCAGGAACGCCTCATCGGCCTCGGCGACCGCGACGGGGCGGTACTGGGGCAGTTGCGCCCACAGCGGGTGATACCAGCGCGGATGCTGATGGTGCAGCCCGATGATGCCCAGGCCGAGGGGGGTCATGTTGGTGCCTTTCGCGAGGGCGGCGGGGAGGGGGGATTTCCGAATTCCGACCCTGCTCCGGGAAGTCGGCACGGCTGCAAACCATGTAGCCGTGGCACCCGTCTTCCAGCCCGAAGGGCGGGCCATGCTAGCCCCCCGCGGAAGCGGGGGGAACGAGGCGCCTGATCATGGTCAAGCCCCTTCAGGGGCGGCACATTGCGGGGGCCTCTTATGTGCCGTCCCGTTGGGACTTGCCCTCCTGAGGCCCCCGACCATCCCCACCGCTGCCGCGGTGGGCTAGCATGTTCCGCCCTTGCGGGCTGGGCGATTCGAACACGCCGGGCCACCACCGGCTGAAGCCGGTGGCAAACGCGAGTACCTGTATAGCGGGGCCTGGGTGCCACAGGCTGCTTGCAGCCTGTGCGGGATGGGGACGGCTGCCCGCCGAGCGTCTCGCCCCCTGCCCACACGGGCTGCAAGCAGCCCGTGGCACCCAGGGTAAATACCGTGCCTCGGAACGCTGCCCGGGCGGTCATTTCGCTTTCTCCCGCGGCCTCGCCTCCGGGCCCTCGGCCGCGATGCCGTGCAGGAGCAGGTCGACCACGTGGCCGATTCGCTGCGGCATTCGGGACGGCGCCATGGACGAGCGGCCCAGCAGTTGCTCCATGGTGTGGCGGTTGGAGAAGTAGAAGAAGCACAGCGAGAAGATGCTGATCAGCAGTTGCGTGGCGTCGACGCCGGGGCGGAACCGGCCTTCGGCCTGGCCCTTCCGCAGGGCCAGCTCCAGGGCGGTGATGACGGGGGCCTTCTGCCCGGTGAGCTTCAGCCGCCGCGCCGCCCGGCCGTCGTTGAGGTTCTCGTGGCCGATCAGCCGGACGAACCGGGGATGGGCGGCCAGGAAGGTGTAATACCGCCGCACCAGCGTCTCCAGCAGCTCCTCCGCCGGCAGGAGCATTGACCCCAGCGAGACCTCCAGGGAGAAGAACTCCTCGTACACCCCCCGCAGCACGGCCTCGTACAGGCCGCATTTGGAGCCGAAGTAGTGGTAGACCATCCGCTTGTTCAGCCCCGCCTTGGCGCAGATGGCGTCGATCGTGGCGGCCTTGGGCCCGTCGGCGGCGAAGACGCCGGCCGCCGCGTCCAGAATCCGCCGCGTGCTGTCCTGCCGGCTGCGGCGCCTCGTGTTGTCTCGACCCGGAGAGGCCATCGTCCGATCATGGTAAACAAAACGTTACTTGATGTCAACGCATGGGAAGTAGAAGTGGAGGGGGGATGCAATTGGACTTGTGTCGCGGATTGCTTCCATTTACACTGATCCCGCCCGAATGAGGAAGGGAATTCGAGATTGAGACCGCAATGAGTCTTCCGCATGGGGACCGTTTAGCGGTCGCCGGTACGGCGACCGGAAGGGCGGGGGCGGTCGTGCCGACCGCCGCTAAACGTCCTGTCAACTGCGGTGTCGAGAACGCGCAGCGCCCGGGATTGAGGATTCCACGATGAGTGACAAGCTCCGCGTCGTCGTGACCGACTACATCGAGGCCGACCTGGACTGGGAGGCGCGGGAAATGGCCAGGCGCGGCATCGACTTCGCCTGCCACCAGCTCAAGGCCGCCCCGGAGGCGGAGGTGATCGAAAAGACCCGCGACGCGGACATCGTCGTGGTGAACATGGTGAAGATCACCCCGTCCGTGGTGGCGGGTTGGCGGAACGCGAAGCTGGTGATCCGCCACGGCGCCGGCTACGACAACGTGGACGTGCCCGCGCTGACCGCGGCGGGGATCGTCCTGGAGTACATCCCCGACTACTGCCAGCACGAGGTGGCCGAGCAGGCGATCGCGTTGATGTTCGCCTGCGCCCGCAAGGTCGTCTGGAGCCGGAAGGTGCTGGACGATTCGGTCGCCCGCGGCCAGTGGGACTTCGCCCCGATCGTGCCGATGTTCCGGATGGACGGGATGACCGTCGGCATCGTCGGCTGCGGGCGGATCGGCTCGCTGGTGTACCGCAAGCTGGAGCACTTCGGCGTGAAGTTCCTGATCTGCGACCCGTATCTCTCCCCGCAGCGCAAGGACGAGCTGGGGATCCGCACGGACGACCTGAAGACCGTCTGCGCCGGCAGCGACTTCGTCACCTTCCACACGCCCCTGAACGACGAGACCCGCCACATGGTCAACGCCGAGATGCTCTCGTGGATGAAGCCGTCGGCCTACCTGATCAACACCTCCCGCGGCGGGATGGTGGACCATGCCGCGCTGGCCGAGGCCCTGCGGGCGGGCGCGATCGCCGGCGCCGCCGTCGACGTGTACGAGGCCGAGCCGCCCAAGGCCGATTTCCCGCTGTTCGACGCCCCGAACGTCATCCTCACCCCGCACCTGAGCTGGTACAGCAAGGACGCCGAGCGGACCATCCGCGAGAAGATCGTGCAGGACATCGACATGTTCGTGAACGGGACCGGGCCGAGGATCCCGGTGAATCCGGAGGCGAGGGACTGACAGCAAAGAAGCAACGGCGAATATCGAATAGCGAATATCGAATCATGAATGTCGAAGGGGGGGCAGGTTACTTCGACATTCGATATTCGATATTCCATATTCGATATTGTTGTCCGTAACCTGTGAACATCGGGGCCCTGCCC
The DNA here is from genome assembly GCA_035686585.1 of Phycisphaerae bacterium. Lineage (GTDB taxonomy): Bacteria > Planctomycetota > Phycisphaerae > SM23-33 > SM23-33 > DASRZG01. Next base: position 217 of record DASRZG010000473.1, on the reverse strand, counting down.
CGTGGACTGACAAGCCATGACTGACGGGAGAATCACAAGCGTCTCCGGGCCGCTGCCGGGGCCGAGATCGGCGGAGCTGATCCGGCGGTGGCGGAAGGTCGAGGCCAACCCCACCGGCTACCAGGCGCCGGTCGTCTGGGACAGCGCCGCCGGCTGCCTCGTCACCGACGTCGACGGCAACCGCTACCTCGACTGGACCAGCGGCGTGCTGGTGACC
>DASRZG010000472.1:0-4409 GCA_035686585.1 Phycisphaerae bacterium | reverse complement strand
GGCATTCCAGGGAACGCCGTTCGTAGTGTGCCCGTGAGGGCATTCCAGGGAACGCCGTTCGTAGTGTGCCCGTGAGGGCATTCCAGGGAACGCCGTTCGTAGTGTGCCCGTGAGGGCATTCCAGGGAACGCCGTTCGTAGTGTGCCCGTGAGGGCATTCCAGGGAACGCCTTACGGCGTCACTACGAACAGAAAGCCTTGTCATGCCGGACAAAGACGACGTAACCCGCTGCAGCATCTGTCAGTCTGAGCCGGTCAGCGACGACTTCCCGCGCAAGGTGTGCCCGCGATGCGACGCGATGGCGATCACCGACGCCGCCAGGCCGGCGCGGGTCTCCGACGACGGTTCCAGCGGGGACAACCCCGTCTACATCGACGGCCGCCAGTGCTGGCGGCACTATGCCCTGGGCGGCTACGTGACCATGCTGGACACGGACAACTGCCGGGACTACTACGAGTTCTGCCGACGGAATGACCTGCCGTACGATGGGGTGAGGTAAAGCCCGGACGGAAGCACGGGTGCCACGGACGGCTTGCAGTCCGTGTGTTTCCGTGGGTTGTCGGTCACAGGCCGGCGAGTCCCGATGGACATCGGGATGGCACCGGCCGTGACAATCACATCCTCAGCGTCAGGCGTTGTCCGTCCTTCTCGATGGTGACGTGGTACTTGCCGATGTCGATGACCTTGGCGCCATCGACCTCGTCGCCGACGCGGACGAGCTGGTTGTTGATCAAGGCGTGGGAGTTGGCGCCCGCGCTGAGGATGGCGCCGAGCTTGAAGCCGGCGGTGTCGGTCGCGGGGGGGGGCGGCTCGGGCTGGGCCGGCTCGGGTTGCAGCACAGGGGGCGGGGCGACGGCGGCGGGTTCGGCCGGGGCGGGCGTCTGGGGGACGGGCGGCGGAGAGTAGCTTCCCAGGTCGGCGAGGCTCTTGCGGACGCTGGCGACCGGGGCGGGAGGCTCCTGGGTCAGTACCTCTCTGGTCGGTGGGACCGGCACCCCGGCCGGGGGCAGGGGAGCGGGTTTCATGGCGACGGGCCTCGCCCCATCCGCTGTGGCGGCGTGGCCGCGGGCGGGAACGTGGTTGGCCGTCTGCGGAGGCAGGGAGACCCAGGTCACGATCCCGACCGCCACCAGGGCGAACACGGACAGGATCATCGCCGCCCGCAGCCGCGGTGGCAGCGCCGGCTTGTCGCGGGGGTCGGCGGATTCATCCCGGCCGTTTGCCGGAACGGTGCGGCGTTTCTGCTCGGTTCGTTTGAGGGCCTCGTTGATCAGGCTCATCAGGCGGCCTCCTTCAGTTCGTGAAGGGCCTCGGCGACGATGCCGCCGTCGATCAGCCTGCTCTGGCGAACGTAGCCGGCCAGGAGGGCCTTGTCGCCGATGGCGTTGATCAGCCGGGGGGTGCCCCCGGAATGCCGGTAGACGGCCTCGATCGCGTCCTCGTCGAAGCGGACCTTGCCGTCGGCCCCGGCCACCTGGAGGCGGTGGCGGATGTACTCGGCCGTTTCGGCCAGATTCATCATCCGCAGGTGGTAGCGGACGGTGATCCGCTGGTCGAGCTGCCGAAGGTTGGGGGAGCGGAGCTTCTGCCTCAGCTCGGGCTGTCCGACCAGGACGATCTGGAGGAGCTTGGCGGATTCGGTCTCGAGGTTGCTGAGCAGACGGGTCATCTCCAGCAGCTCGACGGACATGTCCTGGGCCTCGTCGATGATCAGCACGGCGTTCCTGCCGGCGAGGTTGACCTCCAGCAGGAAGCGGTTGAGCAGGCTGAGGTAGGCCAGGCGGTCTCGGCGGGGGCACTCGACGCCGAAGTCCTCGACGACCGCCCGCAGCAGTTGGGTTTCGGTGAGCATGGGGTTGAGGATCATGGCGGTGTGGCACTGCCCCTCCAGCGACGCCAGCAGCTTGCGGCACAGGGTGGTCTTGCCGGTGCCCACCTCGCCGGTCAGCAGGACGAATCCCTTCCGCTGCCCGATGCCGTACAGCAGGTGGTTCAGCGCCGTCTGGTGCTGCTCGGTCATGTACAGGAACTTCGTGTCGGGGGTGAGGTTGAAGGGCCGTTCCGTCAGCTTGTAATACTCCAGGTACATTCTGTGCTCCTGCCGCCCGCCCGGTGGACGCGGTGTGCAAACACACCATAACAGGGACCGTATCGACCCGGGGCGGGGGCGACTTAATCAGTAGAGTCAGCGTATTCGGAAGACTTGACGATTGCGGATTTCGGATTGCGGATTGCGGATTGAGAAACAGTGCTCTCCGCCCTCGGTCGCGCCCCACATGCAGGGCGCCTGGCGGGACGAGCCGGCAACGCTTGCGGTTTCGCAAACCTCGTCGATCCCACGAACCTTCCTGACCAAACCGCTTTCCCCGCGTCGGTTCCCCCCCCGGCGACAGCCCCAATCCGCATTCCGCAATCCGCAATCCCGACCCGCCTTGGCCCGGCGGCGGCGTTGAGGTACAGTATCGCCCGGTGAGGGGGGCGGTAAGGTGAAGCGTGTGACGGACGGCAGAGACGGTATTGAGATACTCAGGCAGGCGGCGGGCAGGGCGTTCCGGTGCGTGCTGCTGGACTTCGACGGGACGATCAGCCTGATCCGGCAGGGCTGGCAGGACGTGATGATCCCGCTGATGGTCGAGGTGATCCGCCGGCAGGACCACGGCCTCACCGACGAGCAGGTGTGGGAGCTGGCCCGGGAGGACACCACCGTCCTGACGGGCAAGCAGACGATCTACCAGATGATCCGCCTGGCCGAGCGGGTGGAGCAGTTCGGCGGGTCGCCGAAGCCCCCGGCCGAGTACAAGGCCGAGTACAACCGCCGGCTGATGGCGCACATCGCCGACCGGCGCGACGCCCTGGCCACGGGCAAGGCCGCCCCGGACGAGATGATGGTCCGGGGCGCGCGGGCGATGCTGGACGCCCTGCGGGCGCGCGGGCTGACGCTGTACCTGGCCAGCGGGACGGACGAGCCGTACGTCCGCGAGGAGGCCGCCCTGCTGGGACTGACGGACCGCTTCGACGGCGGCATCCACGGCGCCCGGGAGGACTACAAGACCTTCTCGAAGGCGATGGTGATCCAGCGGATCATCGCCGATCACGACATCGCCGGGCCGGAGCTTCTGGGCGTCGGCGACGGGTTCGTGGAGATCACCAACACCCGCGAGGTGGGCGGGTACGCCCTGGGCGTCGCCACCGACGAGCTGGCCGGCGGGGGGCGGATGGACGAATGGAAGCGCCGCCGGCTGACCGAGGCCGGGGCGGACATGCTGGTGCCCGACTTCGAGGATACCGACGGCATCTGCCGTGCCCTTTTCGGACAGGAGAGCTGACGCCGATGGCCAGCCGATACGAGATGTTCGACCGTTCGCGACTGAAGCTCCGCCCGCTGGCGGAGCGGGACAACCTGGTGGAGATGGACTACCTGCTGGAGGTGGGCGAGGCGCCCGAGGTGCTGGACGCCCCGGCCGTGGGCGTGCTGGCGGAGCGCGTGCTCACCGCCCGGGCGAACGGGGCGGCGGTGGTGCTGATGATGGGCGCCCACGTGATCAAGGAGGGCCTGAGCCGGTACGTGATCGACATCATGCGCCGCGGGTTGGTGGACGTGGTGGCGCTGAACGGGGCGGGCGTGATCCACGACTTCGAGTTGGCGCGGCAGGGCGCCACCAGCGAGGACGTCGCCCGGTACATCAAGGCGGGCGAGTTCGGCATGTGGACGGAGACGGGCGAGATCAACGAGATCGTCGCCGCCGGGTATGCCGAGGGGCTGGGGTTCGGTGAGGCCGTGGGCAAGGCGGTGGCCGAAAGCGGCTTCCCGCACCGGGACGTGAGCATCCTGGCGGCGGGGTGGGAGCTGTCGGTGCCGGTGACGGTGCACATCGGGATCGGCTACGACATTATCCACGCCCACCCGAACTTCGACGCCGCCGCCATGGGCGGGGCCAGCGGGCGGGACTTTTTGATCTACGCCCGGCAGATCGAGCGGCTGGAAGGCGGCGTGATGCTGTGCTTCGGCTCGGCGGTGATGGGCCCGGAGGTGTACCTGAAGGCCCTGTCGATGGCCCGCAACGTGGCCGGACAGGAGGGGCGGTCCATCAGCAGGTTCACCACGGCCGTATTCGACCTGGTCCCGCTGCCGAAGGATATCTCTCAGACCCCGCCCAAGACCGCCCCGGGCTACTACTACAGGCCGCTGAAGACCATCCTCGTCCGCACCGTCGCCGACGGCGGGGAGAGCTTCTACGTCCGCGGCGGGCACCGGGCGACGATCCCGGCGCTGCACCGGGAGATCGCGGCAAGGCAGGCGTAAGGCGCGGGTGCCATGGTCATGCGTTGTTCGCATGACCATGCGTTGACGCCGCAAGGTGGATCCGGCATGGCCACGCGAACGGCGCGTGGCCATGGCACCCGTGAAT